>NZ_NCWQ01000022.1:0-45351 GCF_002156885.1 Flavobacterium sp. AJR
TTTTTTTTTCTTTAAAATCTATCTTTGACACCCTTAAAAAAAAAGAAATGAGCACAATTTGGTACGAATGCAAAGTAAAATATAGAAAGACTGATGATACTGGAACACAAAAGGTTACTACAGAACCTTACTTGGTAGATGCGTTATCATATACAGAAGCAGAAACTAGAATTAATGAAGAAATGTCTGCTTATATTAGTGAAGAATTTAAAATCACAAATATAAAAATGGCTAATTATGCCGAAATCCACCCTTTCGAAAATGCTGATCGTTGGTTTAAATCAAAAGTATCTTTAATGGCTTATGATGAAGAAAGCGGTAAAGAAAGAAGATCAAATATGTATATTTTGGTTCAAGCCAATGATGTAAAAGAAGCTTACGATAACACAATTGGTATTATGAAAAATACCATGGGAGATTATACAATCCCTGCTATTGCAGAATCGCCTATTATGGATGTTTTCCCATACTTTAGTGGCGAAGAAGGAGAAATGGAACAACTAGAAAGATTTAATGCACTTAAAGCATCAAAACCTGAATTAGTAGCCGCTGGTGAAACTGGTGATGACTTTGTAGGAGCTGAAAGTGAATAATTCGTTTTAGCATTTATAGTATATAAGGAGGGCTTTTTTAGTCCTCTTTTTTGTTTATTAAAAAATAAAAAAGCCAATTCGATTTTAATTAGATAAATGCTATAATACCTATATAATTTCAAAACGATTATCAGTAATTATTTTGAATCTCACTTTTTTTATTATCTTTATTTCTAGCTTAATTTATTAATATATTCTTATACCCTGATAAAATTTACAATGAAATTATCTTTAAACCCAAATTACATTAAATCATCAAATTTTATTTTTATCTCTGTAGGTCTTGGGCTTATTAATTTTTTACTTTCACCACATATACTTTCTTCAAAATCGGCAATGATTCTAAGTATAATTACTCTTTCCTTACTCTTTATAGCAGGATTACTAGTTAGATTTCAAATCTCATGGATTAAATATCTTTTATTAGCTTTAATTCTCATTGGTTTTAATAGTTTCCCGTCTCTTATAAAAGAAGAATTAACTACTCATCCCATAAATGCTATCTTCACTATATTACAAGCCATAACTCTAATTTATGCCACCCTTTTGTTGTTCTTTAAATGGTTTTTATATAAACGAAACAAGTAGGAACTGAGGTCTATTTGAGTTGGGCTAGACTTTGTTTTACTTTGTTTACTCGATTTAGATTGTGAGTGCGAAGTCAGGGGCTTTCGTACAGCACACACTACTAATTTATTTATTCATTAGAATTCTTTGAAGACCGGGTTATGAGATTACTATACTTTTTAGCAATTAGTTTAATGATAGTGGCATGTAATGACAAAAAGAAGTCTAAGGATAATGCTATAAATTTAGCAGAAAACTACGATGGTTATGGCGTTATTCGATTTACGTCCAGTTCAACAGGCTCTATAAGATATTTAGAGTTTTATCCTTTATTAATTGAAAAAGATGATAAAATTGACTCCAAAGATATAAGCAAATTTAATATTAAAAACGGACTTGTTTTACGACAGACAAATAAATCTATATTATGGCAAAGTCTAATAACAACTAAGAATATTAAATGCGACGCTGAGGGCTATGGATTAGCATTGATTTTAATCAAATACCATAAAAAAAATAATGATCATAAATTTGTAAATGAATTTGAAAGTTATTTAATTTTAAAAAATCGTAATATAAAAGTTAAAATGTTTGACCCTGAATCTAATAAAATTGAGATTGATAATTTTAAAGTAATTCAAGGGATATAATTTTAGAATATTATTCCTGAAGTTTTCTTTCCCTCGATGCCCACTTCAAAAAAACAAGTACAAGTTTAAAAGTGTGTATGAAGAAATTTTGAATTGTTTCGATAAATAAAAATGACTTCTCCAATATTTAGACGAGGCTTTATATATTTTGTTTGATTGTGAGTGGGAAGTCGGAGACGTTCACACTGCGTTCGTTAGAACACTTTGGAGAGCAGGTGGATTACAATTAAGACGACAAGAAGATAATTTTGGCAATTTTTCAAAAGGGAAATTAGTTTAGAACTTCAATATCAAGAAAATACTTATCCAATAAATTATAAAAAAATCAATGAAGAAAATAGTAATTTTAATATGTTTATCTATTCAATTTTCTTGTACCAAACAAAATGAACTCGAAACTATTTTTATAGCCAAAGAAAATGAATATTGGCAATATAAAGATGATTGTCAAAGTTATGGAGTTTATTTTAAATTCAATAAAAAAGGTGATTATGATAAATATAATAGGTTCATTAACGGTGGTTTTGATTTATTCAATAACGATGGCGATTTAATAAGTGGTCCAAGATCTTGGAGTATAAAAAATGATTCTACATTCGTTTGGGATAATGAAGATTATAAAATAGAAAAATGTAATCCCAAACAAATAATACTATCTTATTATCATTATAAAGAAAAAAACAGAAAATGCAAAATAACCCTTAATAAAGTATTAGACAAATAAGCTGAAAAAGTCAAATTTCAAAGATACCCTGCTACTAGGCTAGGATATGCACAACGATAACCCGATTTCCTTACCCGTAAATAAAATTAAAATTAAAGCAACTCATAATCAAGTTGCTTTTTTAATACAAATTAAATCTACATCCTCATTCCATAAACAAACAATCGATTCTATCATGTGTGTTTTAAAGAAATTCAACTGTACAAATTGTTTCTTATTTCTTGCTTTATAATACTCCTTACTTCCTATTTCTTAACCATTTATCTACAGGTTCAAGAACCGTGTTCACGATAGTAACTAAGAATGTACAAATTAATGCTTCGGCAAAATAACCTGAAGCCGCAATACAGCCAATAGCTGCACTACACCATATTGTAGCTGCCGAGTTTAATCCATGTACATTTGGTCCTTCTCTAAAGATTACTCCTGCTCCCAGAAAACCAACTCCCATAACGACTTGGGCAGTAATACGAGTTACATCTATATTTGGTGCACTCGCTGCAACTTTTATAGACAATAATACAAAAGCTGCTGCTCCTGTTGCGACCAGCATATTGGTTTTTAAGCCAGTTTCTTTATGATGCCATTGTCTCTCAAAACCTATAATTAACCCTGCGAAAAGGGCTATCACTAGTCGGGTTAAAAATTCTGTTGTAGTCAAAATAATTACTTTTTATGATTAAAAATCACTTTATATAAAGATATTTAATTTTTTAAAAATATAAGAGTTAAGCAATTAATATTATTCGAAGTATAAGAACATCAATTGAATCAAATCTTGATTTTTTCAACTTTGGACAACACCCGAAGAAATACTTGCAATAACCCAGAACAATTATTCTACTGAAAACCAAGACTTAATAGGTATCATTTCAAAAACTATTCTATGTTCTATTTTATAATTTGAAACCAAATAGTAAAACAAACGATACTTCCAATACTTTTTTATCATGACTTTGTCGAACTTATGCGTAACAATTTCTGTAGAAATAATATAAAGAACATCCATGTTAAGATGGTGTAAATGGTAATACAAATACAACCAAACTATAAATTTAAATTATCAACCAAGATTTGATATTTTCTTCCAATAGGTAAAACCTCACCATTACTCATAGTTAAAGTTCTGGAAGTTAGTGCTTGTATAGCTTTTGTATTTACAATAAATGACCTATGAATTTGTATAAAATTTACGCTATCAATATCTGTAGCAATACTAGAAAGTGAACCATATATTATAATAGGCATATCTAGCTTGTTACTAAATATTTTCATGTAGTTACCTAAACTTTCAATGTAAATAATATCTTTTAATAAAATATCTGTCATCTGTCCGTTTACACGATAAAAAAGTACATCTTTTACACTGTTATTATTCTTATTTTTTTTACCCAAAAAATACGCTTTTGCTTTGGTAATTGCTTTTGCAAATTTTTCTATAGAGATAGGCTTGAGTAAATAATCTATAGCATCATTTTCATAAGCCGAAAGGGCAAAATCAGAATAAGCTGTTGTTACAATTGTAAGCGGACGATTGGGCTGAAGTTCCATTAACTCTACTCCTGATATAACTGGCATATTAATATCCAGAAAAATAATATCGTACGTGTTTTCGTTGAGCATTTTTAGAGCTTCCATACCACTAAATGCACTACCAGAATGCTCTAAATCCTCATATTTTGCAATATGCGAAGCTAGCGCTTTGTGAGCAGGAGTCTCATCATCTATTATAAGGCAGCGGTAGGTAAATCCCATATATTTAATTTTATACTGAATAAATCATCCTCTTTATTGCATTTAAGCTCATGTTTTAATCCATAAACTTCAAGCCGCCTTTTAAGGTTTTCAATACCTATTCCGGTGCTTGAAAGTCTGGAGCCATCTACCAAAAAATTATTCTTTATCGAAAAGGATAAGTTTCGTCCCTTTACAATTACATCCAGAATAATGTAAGGCGCTGCCGTTTCTCCCGAAAATTTGACTGCATTTTCTACCAATGGCAAAAAGAACAATGGCGATATTTCTATTCCTTCAAAATGGCCTTCATAATTTTGAGAAATCGAAAGGCGTTCATTCCTAAAAGTATAATACTCTACATATTTTTTAATAAACTCTACTTCTTCTACAAGCAATACAAAATCTTTTTTGGTTGCTTCTATCTGATACCGAAGCATATCTGATAAATTTAAAATTCTATCCGGAAGTCTTTCTGGGGCAACCAATGCTTCTCCATAAAGATTATTCATTGCGTTAAGCAGAAAATGAGGATTTAATTGCTGTTTAAGAAAGGAAAGTTCCGATTCATAATTAATAATATCCTTACTCGTTTGCGAGATTTTATCAACAATCCATAAATGCAGAAAATAGATTCCTGTACCATTGCAAACTAATGAAAATACAGATAATGTTTTAAGTCTTCCTAAATCAGCATATAAAAAATACCACGACATCAGGAAGTAAAAACAAATCCAATAGATAATAAAAAGAACAGTAAAGGTTTTATACTTCTTTTCGAAAAATAACATTTTAATTAAAAAAATATTACTGATTAATACCCCAAAATACATTGGCAAATAGCCTAAACATATTTTCTTAAAAAGGTAAAACCAGTCTACTTCTATACTAAACTCATCATATACACAAGCCAAAATAATCCCTACAACAAGGATATTTATTATGATGTTTCGTAGAAAAAAGTTTTGATAAATTTTAAAAAATTTCATGTGTGCAAAATTAGCTTAATATTTAATTTATAACCTTTTATAATGCTAAAATTATACAAACGCCATTGGTATAAATCATACGCCATTAGTATAATTGTTCTATTATAATAAGAAGCTACAAACTACATTTGCTTCCGATTTTTACTAGCTACATCAAGGCATTTACGTTTTTTATACCAAACTCATGAAAACAATTATTTATTTTATTCTACTAGCTTTAACTTCTTTACATGTTATAGGTCAGGAAGATAATAAAACAATGAAAGGCTTTGTTAGAGCCGTAAAGGAAAATTTTCCTATTACAAGAACTTTCGATTTGCAATATGACCAATTCGGACCTACGAACTATGATGCTAAACTCTTTGGGCAAGACCTGGAAAAAGGAAGATTTGACAGCCATAATAGATTAAAACTAGCTGTAAACTTGCCCTTATATAAATCGCAAACACAACGATTTATTGTAACAAGTACATTTAACTATAAGTATGAATCTTACGGATTTGGTGATGTTTATAATTTTGACTCTAATATAACCCATACTCGACCTACACAAGATTTTCACTATCTCGCTGGAGCATTAAGCGCTACCTATGTTTCGTCTCTTTTTAAGAAACCCATCATTTACAACACAACCGTAATTGTCGATGGAAATCAAGAAAACATACAACGAATTAAAGGGTTTGTTACTGCAAGTTTAGTCATCAAGAAAACACCAAATACGACTATTACGATTGGACTTTTAGCAATTGCAGATCCATCATCAATAGTTCCTATTGCTCCTTTATTTAGCTATAATCACCACTTCTTAGATTCTAAATGGGAGATTAATGTAATTCTGCCTAAGAGTATTCTTTTCAGAAGAAGTTTGCTAGAAAACGGACGTATTTCGTTTGGGACAGAGTTTGATTCGGAAAATTTCTATCTGAATCTAAAAACCCCGCAGTTAAACGGAATCTACGAAGTAAACTCTCTCGAATTAAAATCTGGCGTAACCTACGAATATCATATTGACAGAAAAATTATAGGCACATTTAAAGCCGGAATAAACAATGTTTTAAGCACTCGTGTTACCGAAAGAGGCGAACGAACCGACAAATATATTTATGACAACAAACAAGATCCTCAAGGCTATTTTAGATTTGGTATATCTTACAATCCATTTTAAAAAAGAGAAATCATGATTGAAATTTTTAAAACAAACGTTCAAAACGAAACTGAAACAACTGTAATTATAAAAAGTATTCAAGACTATTTTCAGGACCATAAAATTAATTTTGACTTAGAAGATTGCGATAAAATACTACGAATTGAAGCCAATGAAATAGAATCAAATAAAATTATAGAACTACTTAATATCCTTAGCTTTGATTGTGTTAAATTAGATTGATTTTTTTTAAGGTTCTGAGATGCTAAGATTCTAAGGCACTGAGACTAGATACTTTTTGCCACAGATTAAAAAGATTCTATCCCAAAGCTTTGCGTACTTTGCGTATCCCGACGCTTCGGGATTGCGTTCTCTGCGGTTAAAACTATAAAACTTTATAAACTTTGCGGTTAAACACAGTTAAATACACCCAAAGCTTTGCGACCTTTGCGTATCCCGACGCTTCGGGATTGCGTTCTCTGCGGTTAAACACACATAGAACTTTCTGGTAAAACATCTTCTAAATACGATAAAAATGAAACTACGATTATTACTTTTTTTGTGTGCTGTTACTTTTAATAGCTTTTCTCAGAATAACGTATTGGTTTTTCAATCTGATTTTGGATTAAAAGACGGTGCGGTATCAGCTATGAAAGGAGTTGCAATGGGCGTTTCTACCGATTTAAAAGTATTCGATTTAACACACGAAATCCCAGCATATAATATATGGGAAGCAGCTTATCGCCTATCGCAAACTGCTCAATATTACCCCACAGGAACAGTATTTGTTTCTGTTTGTGATCCTGGAGTGGGAACAGCAAGACATTCTGTTGTATTGCTTACTAAATCTGGTCATTATTTTGTAACTCCAGATAACGGAACTTTAACTTTGATAGCGGAACAATTAGGAATTCAGGAAATTCGCGAGATTGACGAAGTCAAAAATCGTCGTCAGGACTCAAATGAATCATATACTTTTCATGGTCGTGATGTGTATGCATATACAGGCGCGCGTTTGGCATCCAAAACAATTACTTTTGACCAAGTCGGACCAAAATTACCTAATGAAGTAGTAAAAATAGAATACCAAAAACCTGTTTTCGAGAAAGGAATCATCAAAGGAGGAATTCCGATTTTGGATATTCAATATGGAAATGTATGGACGAATATTGACAAGAAAACTTTTGCTAATTTAGATTTGAAAGCAGGAGATTTGGTAAAAATTCAAATCTTCGATGGAACTAAAAAAGTATATGACGGCAAACTAAAACTAGTACATACTTTTGGAGAGGTAAAAATCGGAACCGATGTTTGCTACTTTAATAGTCTCTTAAACTTTTCATTGGCAGTAAACCAAGGGAGTTTCTCCGAAAAATATAAAGTTTATAGCGGAGCAAATTGGAATATAATAATCAGCAAATAGCTTAATTATTAAGCAAAAAAAGGTGTTCATCATTACAATGAACACCTTTTTTAGTTTTTAGAATTCTCTAGTTTTTAAGAGAAGCCATATCTATTACAAAACGGTATTTTATATCGCCTTTTAATAATCTTTCGTAAGCATTATTTACATCATTTACGCCAATAATTTCTATATCGGCAGTAATGTTATGCTTAGCGCAAAAATCAAGCATTTCCTGAGTTTCAGCAATTCCACCAATAAGAGAACCAGAGAAACTTCTTCTGCCTAATATAAGACTAAATGATGTTACAGGAAGTGGATCCATCGGTGCACCTACTAATGTAAGCGTTCCATCTACTCTAAGTAAGTTTAAATACGCATCGATATCATGTTGAGCCGATACACAATCTAAAATAAAATGAAGGCTTTTAGCATGTTTAGCCATTTGTTCGGCATCGCTAGATAATACTACTTCGTCTGCTCCCAAACGTTTAGCATCTTCCGTTTTAGATAATGAAGTAGTAAAAACTACTACGTGAGCTCCCATTGCTTTTGCAATTTTAATTCCCATGTGTCCTAAACCACCAATACCTACAATACCTACTTTTTGTCCAGGACCAACTTTCCAGTGTTTTAAAGGAGAGTAAGTTGTAATACCAGCACAAAGTAAAGGCGCAACACCAGCAAGATCTAATTTATCAGATATATGAAGAACAAAATTTTCATCTACAACAACACTCTCAGAGTATCCACCAAACGTTTGTCCACCAAGATGTTTATCCGGAGAATCAAATGTAAGTGTACTTCCTGAATCGCAAAACTGCTCTAAATCTTCTTTGCAATGTTCACACTCTCTACAAGAATCGACCATGCATCCTACTCCAGCTAAATCTCCTACTTTAAAGTTTTTTACATGATCTCCTACTTTGGTTACTCTACCTACAATTTCATGTCCCGGAACTATTGGGTATGTCGTACCGTGCCACTCGTTTCTAGCTGAGTGAAGATCAGAATGACAAATTCCGCAATACAAAATATCAATTTCTACATCATGAGCCGTTACCGCTCTACGTTTAATGTCTAATGTTTTTAATGGTGCTTCAGCAGCTTCAGTACCAAATGCTTTTATGTTTTTTGTTTCCATAGTTTTATAGTTATATTTAATTCTTATTTACAAACAAATTCAAACTCAGTTTTTAAATAGATTCTTTGCTAAAATTATTTAGAAAAACTGTTGTATTCTTCATCAGTAACTTGTTCCATCCAAGTCCCGATGCCTTTATCAATCTCGGTAATAATTGCTATATGCGAGAATCGACTATTTGGTGTTGCGCCATACCAATGTTCTACCCCTGGCAAAATGGTAAGAACTTCTCCTTTATGAACCAATCGTATTGGTGTACCTCTTTCCTGAAAATATCCAACACCTTCAGTCGCAACAAGCAATTGCAAAGCCGAGTTTGTATGCCAATTATTTCTCGAACCTGCCTCAAAAGCAACTTCTTTTATAGTAGTATTACGTGGCTGAATATCGCTAGTACGTTTTTTATAAGAAACTGCGCCTGTAGTATATTTATTAGGAACTATTCCTTCTTCGATAACTGTTGTATAATGTGTTGACATAAATTAGTTATTTGTTGTAGTTTAATTTATTATTTAATGCTAACCCAATAAAATTGCAACCAATTTAAAAACAGTAAATTACAAAAATATTCTCTTATAATAATGTAGAGAACAAAAATTTAAGAATTACTTTTTTTAAGCTTGTTTTTAAATTAATATTGGATGAAACAACACACCTATACCTTAAAATTATTTAAAGCTATTGTATTGTTCGTCAGTTACTCTTTCCAGCCAATCTACAATACCATTTTGAGTATTAGTACTTATTGCTATATGAGTAAATTCACTCTCTGGAGATGCACCATGCCAATGTTTAACATCTGGTAAAATAGAAACAACATCACCTGCATTAAGCAACTGGATTGCTTTTCCTTCTTCCTGATAGTACCCTACTCCATGAGTAACTATAAGAACTTGACCTCCGGGATGAGTATGCCAGTTGTTTCTTGCGCCAGGCTCAAAAACTACATTTCCCATAACAACATTTAGTGCGCGATTATCAGGAACAAGAGTTTTTATCCATGCGTTACCAGTAAAATAATCTGCTGGTGCAGGATCTCCTTTAGGGAAAATTGTAGTATCGATTTGATCTGCTTGATTTTTCATAATTTTTCTGGTTTTATACATCAGATAGAAACTAAATCTAGAAGTAGTGGTCAATAATAACTTCGACCATATCATTTAGCTAAACAATCTAATATTGGTTAATACTAATTATTTCAATGCAAATTTACTTTGGCAAAGACATATAGATATAACGATTATCAAACAAAAAATTAAGAATTTCAAACAATCTACACTCTTAAAGTTTTAGGTATTGTTCCTGTAAGTCTTTTAAAGTAATTATTAAAGTAGCTAGGATACTCAAATCCTAACGAATATCCGATATCAGCAATACTCCAATCCGTATGTTGCAAAAGTGCTTTTGCTTCGCTAATTATTCTTTCGGTAATATGTGCTGTGGTCGATTTTCCTGTAATTTCTCTCACCGAACGATTCAGGTGGTTTACATGTACAGCAAGATTTTGAGCATAATCCTGTGGTGTTTTTAACTTAAGCGGTTGGTTCTTGGTTTCTATAGGAAATTGTCTTTCTAAAAGTTCAAGAAAAAGAGTTGTTATTCTCGAAGATGCATTTTTATGCTTAAAGAAATTTTCCGAAGGTTGCATTTTAAGCGCCTCATGTATAATAAGGTTGATATAATTACGAATTAAATCATCTTTAAATATATAGTCGGTATTTTGTTCCGAGAGCATTTTCTTAAACATTGTAGCAATAAAACTCTCCTGTTCAGCAGTTAAAGAAAAAATAGGTGTTCCTCCTATTTTAAACAACGGAGATTCGTTAAGACTCTGAGAACGATCTTGTTTCTTTATAAAATCTTCCGTAAAAACACAAGCATAACCATTATAAGATGGCGATTTAATTTCCCAAGAATAAGGAATATGAGGATTACCAAAAAACAATATAGTACCATCAGTCTCAATACCTCTGTCGGCATAATGAATAAAACTCTTGCTAGTATTAATGCATATTTTATAAAAATCTCTACGATTATAAGTAGGAACTGCATTAACACCACTATTTACTTCATACACTTTAAAGCCTTTTAACTTTAAGTCATTAGTAGTAAAATCCGAAGCCTGAGTAACAATTTGATTATCCATGATGCAAAGTTAAGAAAATCAAATATAACTCAAACTAAAATTATTGTAATCAGTTTGTTATTATTTACCACAAAATTAAAGCATTAAAAATAGAAAATCCGTTTAATCCGTGTTTTCGCCTTAGCGAATCCGTCTCATCCGCGTTCCATTTTCGCAAAGAGTTAGCCACAGATTTATAAAACAAAAAATAGAAAATCCGTGTCATCCGTGTTTTCGCTTTAGCGAATCCGTTTCATCCGCGTATCCTTTTCGCAAAAAGTTAGCCACAGATTTATAAAACAAAAAATAGAAAATCCATGTCATCCGCGTTTTCGCCTTAGCGAATCCGTTTAATCCGCGTACCATTTTCACAAAGAGTTAGCCACAGATTTATAAAACAAAAAATAGAAAATCCGTGTCATCCGTGTTTTCGCTTTAGCGAATCCGTTTAATCCGCGTACCATTTTCGCAAAGAGTTAGCCACAGATTTATAAAACAAAAAATAGAAAATCCGTCTCATCCGCGTTTTCGCTTTAGCGAATCCGTTTCATCCGCGTACCATTTTCGCAAAGAGTTAGCCACAGATTTAAAGGATTAAAATGATTCAAATACATAATTGGATTTAAAAACTTTGCGAACATTGCGTATCCTTTTGCGCCCTTTGCGGTTAATTCCACACAACAAAAAACTAATAAAAATTGGCTATTAATGTAAGTTGTTTAAGGTCTAGCAATTGTATTTTCCGACCTTCCATCCAGATAAGATTATCTTCTTTAAATTCATGAAGTACTCTTGCCAGTGTTTCATTTGCAGTACCTGCCATGTTTGCCAAATCGGCTCTGGAAAGCATTATAAAAACCTTTTTTTCGATATCACTTATTTTATATTTATCATGCAATATCAGTAAACTAAGAGCGATTCTTTCCCTTACAGTTCGTTGAGACAATACAGCCATTAAGTTTGCCATAACACTAAATTCATGGCTTAAACTTTTTAATAATAATCTGGAAAAAACTACCGAAGTGTTCAGAATATGAATAAAATCGTCTTTAGAAATAAATGAAATGATGGCATTTTCTATAGCAACAGTGGTATCTCCATACGATTCCTCGCTTAAAATAGCCGAATAGCCAAAAAATTCTCCAGGATTGTAGATGTAAATTATCTGTTCCCTGCCGTCGTTATCAACTTTGTATTTCTTTATTTTACCAACCTTAACATAAAAAATACCTGTAGGCAAAGTTCCTTCAGTAAATATAGCTTCATGTTTGCGATATTTTTTATTATGCATAACCTCTTCGAGCATATCCTTATCATGTTCAGGAAGCTCATTTAAAAGATATTGGTTATTAAAAATAAATTTTGATATCATAATAAACTCAAAGTTAAGCTATTTTCCTTCCTACTTTGTAAATATTGATTTAAATCAAATTTAAGCATCATTTTAGTCGTTATAATCTATTTTAAAGCTACTTACCTTTGTTTTATTCAAAAATTAAGTCACATTATACATTTTATAATAAAATGATATAATATAAAAACAAAAATTATGTTTATTCCTAGAAGTCTTTATTACACTAAAGACCATTTATGGTTACGAAAAATTGGATCATGCGATTTCTATATTGGTATTACAGATTATGCTCAAAAAGAAATTGGAAAAATTGATTCAGTTGAACTAAAACTAGAAAGCAATACTATTAAAAAAGACGAAACATGGGGAACTATTTATGGTACAAATAAAACTTTTACCCTTATCTCCCCTTTAGATTGTGAAATCACAGTAACTAATTGTATCTTAGAAAAAAATGCATCGCATATTAATACCGATTCTTATTATAATTGGCTCTTAAGAGTAGTTATCACAATAGATAACAGTACTTTTTTGACCAATGAAGAGTACATACAGCTAACAAAATGATTTTTAAAAACCTAAGACAAAATATTGATATCGAAGACAGTACATTTAATCAATTGTACCCAACTCGTATTCAAAGGCTTTCTGAACGACATTGGACACCTGTAGAAATAGCCAAAGTTGCAGCCGATTACCTAGTCGACAAACCTTATAAAAAGGTATTGGACATTGGCGCCGGAGCAGGAAAATTTTGCTTAGTGGGAGCTGCATCTACAAGAGGCTTTTTTTATGGAGTAGAACAAAGAGAATCACTCATAAAAGTATCTAAGAAAATAGCCGAAAAACACGATATAAAAAATGTAGAATTTATTCATTCAAATATCGATCAAATCTCATTTTCAGATTACGATGCGTTTTATTTCTATAACTCCTTTTACGAGAATATAGATATTACCTGTCCGATAGATAAAATCATACTTCCAGAAAAAGAATTGTTTCACACCTATTCTAATTATGTGAGAGAACAACTCGGCAAAACTCCCAAAGGCACAAGGCTCGTAACCTATTGGAGTACATGGGAAGAAATTCCAGAAAGTTTTGACCTCGAAGAATCTGCTTGCGATGGAATATTGAACTTCTGGAAGAAAAAATCCTAATTCTATATTGCAATTTATATCAAAAAACCTGCCCGAAAATAATTTTCCGGGCAGGTTTTCTGCTTTAATAATAAAAGCAATAACTATACTGCTTTATTTAAAACTGCAACAACTTCTTTCCAATTGTTTACCCTTAAATGATGGGTTTGGTTTACATTATGAAACGCCGTAAACATAATAGGTTTTCCCATACAATAATCCAGATTCTTAGCATGATCATCAATCATATAATCTGTATTAATAATTCTTTTGCTTCCGCATAAAATAATATTTTCCCATTTTATAAAAGGAAAATGCTCCTCAAGCCAGAATACTTTTTCAGAAAGAGACATCGGAAACTCCATGGCTGCAGAAACTATAAAAAGCTCATAATTTTCTTGTAATTCCAGTAAACTCTCCACAGCATTAGGCATTACAGGCAATGTTCTAAAAAAATTCTCCGAATTTAAAATCCTACGCAAAATAGCTCTCTCCTTAAAAGCTTCCTCTTCAGTTAGCCCCTGAATACTATCTTTTGTAATCGCAGTTCCAAATTCATTATTATAATACGTGATTAAATGCGCCTCAATATCCGCAAGTACACCATCCATATCGATAGCAATTGTTTTCTTATTCATGATAAATTATTTTGCAACAAATTTACGCAAAAATTGCAATATATTGCAATTTTAACTTATTTTTGCAATATAAATCCGCAACACATGAAAAAGGAAGAACGTCAGAACGTAATTTTAGAATACCTCTCAAAAGAGCATAGAGTAACGTTAATAGAACTTAGCGAATACTTAAACGTATCCGAAGACACCGTAAGACGCGATGTAAAAGAACTTTCTGATCAGGGATTACTCAAAGCAGTACGAGGCGGTGCAGTAGCTCCATCGCCCATACCGCTACATTACAGAAATAGAGAAAAACATGACCTCGAAAACAAAAAAATTATTGCCGAAAAAGTAATATCATTCCTAAAAGATGGACAAGTAGTATTTATCGATGGCGGAACAACTTCAGTGGCTTTAGTGGCAAGTTTCCCTTACGATTTAAAAATAACAATCATTACAAATAGCTTTCCAGTTGCGGCATTAGTAGAAGATTTGCCTAATATCGAACTCATTTTTGCAGGCGGAAAAATGTGCAAAACATCATTTGCAACCTCCAGTATCGAAACAATAGATTTCTTCAGAAACTTTAGAGCCGATGTCTGCATCTTGGGAGTTTGCAGCATACATCACGAACGCGGAATTACAGGCATTATGTACGATGATTCGCAAATTAAAAAGAACATGATACAAAACTCAAACTTTATTATCGCATTAAGTTCTATCGAAAAAGTAGGAACTGCCGAAGCTTATTTTGTTTGCCCAATCAAAGACATTAATGTTCTCGTAACAAATAATGATCCCGAAGACGAACTATTAAAACCTTATAAAGACGCAGGCGTAACAATAGTCTAATACTATTTATAAGGAGCTAATCCAGCCATACACTATATCTTTGCTTGCCTAAAGAAGGCAAACAAAGGATGCCGTTACTGTCTGGGCTAGGACTCCCATTTTCCTAAAAAATAATCTAACTATAACCCGTTGGGTGTAATTACTGCGTCTATTCGCTTCGCTCGGGTCGTAAAAATTTCATTTAACACATAGAAACATAGATTTTATGTGTAAAAAAAGAACACAAAAAGAAATACATTTCTTTCACATAGCTAGTCCCGATCCCGAAGCATCGGGACGGGATGCATTTAAAATAAGTGAAACGACTTCTTTGAGAATATAAAGCCTATGTTTCTATGTGTTAAAATTAATTACACCCAACGAGTTAACTATAAATAAATCATTCAGTTACCCCACTTTCCAGAATACTTATTTTTTGATTTACACAATCTATTTCCGCCAAAACGCCGAAAGGAAGTGTAAAAGTTGGACAAGTATGACCAAAATCCATCTCGGTAATAATAGGAAGATTAGTCAGGTTCTCTTCTTTCATTATTTTCAGAATCTCAGTATTATATTCTTCGGTATATTTAGCATCATAAGGACGGCCTACAATAATTCCTTTTACACGATGCAAAATACCCTGAGCAGCATAGTTTCTTAACCAACATCTTAATGTTTCTGGCGTAGCCATATTTTCGGAAGTTTCCAAAAACAAAATACAATCATTCCATTCGTCATTATACAACCAAAATTCAGTTCCTTTTAAAAACTCCAAAACGTCCAAACAACCACCAATAAGTTTTCCTTGAACCTTTCCTTTTCCTTGCAAAAAGTTCCAGCCATTAGATGGTTTAGTTTTTCTGGTAATCTTCGATAATGAAGCATCAAACCAATCCAAGTGCTCCGAAGTCCAACCATTTTTATTAGGAACAATTTCGCCAACAGCAGCACCCGAGAATAGCGTTCGTTTAATATCCTCAATCTGATAGTCATGCATCCCTCCATTCTCTGCAAACCCTACTAAAAGTGAAGTTCCATAAAAAGAAGTTAGCCCTGCTTTTAAACATACAAAATGTGTTATTGTAGAATCTGAAAAACCTAAAAATATCTTTGGGTTTTGCCTGATAATATCTAAGTCTATATAAGGTAAAATTCTAACGCTGTCTTCACCTCCAATGTTGCTAATTATAGCCTTTATCGATGGATCAGAAAATGCTTCCATCAAATCCTCAGCACGAGCTTTCGGATTATTATATATCCAATCTGCAGGTTTCAAGGCGTTTTTTGTTTCCACAACTTCAACACCAAATACATCCTGAAGTTGTTTTTTGCCATATTCATACCTTTCTAGTAATTCTCCTGCACCACCCCAAGAAAGGGATATTGTAGCGACTTTATCGCCTTGTTTTAACGCTTTTGGTTTAATTAAATCTTTCATAAAAAACATTTTGGTAAACAAATATAAGCCTTTGCAGACCTTTGTCAAAGTTTAAAAATTTGACAAAGGTTCCATTCAATTACCTACAACAAATAACATGTTACAAACATTGCCAACGGTTTCAACCGTTGGAACGTAATACATTATCGCCATCTGTACCACACCGTTAAAACCGTGGGGTATCAGTTTGCATAAAAAAAACCTCTTGAAATTTTACTTTCAAGAGGTTTTGTAATCTAAAACAAAAATGGTTTTCTATTTCCAACCACCACCTAAATCTTTATAAATATAGACTGCAGCATTAAGTTGTTCTTTTTTAGTATCTACTAATTCCAGTTTAGCTTCCAGAGCATCACGTTGCGTCATTAAAACTTCAAAATAATCAATTCTCGCAGATTTAAATAAATCATTAGAAATATCAATCGATTTGTTTAACGCATCTACTTGTTGCGATTTTAAATCATATCCTTTTTGAAGGTTATCAATTTTAGAAAGCTGATTAGAAACTTCTAAATAAGCATTCAGAACCGTACGGTCATAATTATACAAAGTCTGAAGTTGTCTTGCATTTGCACTTGCAAACTCCGCTTTAATCGCATTACGATTAATTAATGGCGCAGCTAAATCTCCTGCTAAAGAATAAAGCAATGACTCTGGCATAGTAAACAAATATGATGGTTTAAATGCTTGTACACCTATTGCAGCCGAAATATCTAATGAAGGATAAAATTCGGCACGAGCTACTTTAACATCCAGTTTTGCAGCAACTAACTCTAACTCGGCTTGTTTAACATCTGGACGATTCGCTAACAACTGCGACGGAATCCCAGAACTAACCGATGAAGGCAACAAAGCCAAAAAGTTACTATTGTCTCTTTTAATCTCCTGAGGATAACGTGCTAACAAAAAGTTGATTTTATTCTCTGCTTCTTTTATTTTCTGAAGAATTTCAAACTCCATGCTTTTTGAAGTTAAAACTTCAGCCTGAAATTTCTGAACACCCAATTCTGTTGCTCTCGCAGCTTGCTTCTGAACTTTTACAATTTCCAAAGCATTCGTTTGCAATTTTATCGTCTGTTTTACGATTTCTAGTTGGCTATCAAGAGCTAATAATTCATAATAAGAATCAGCAACTTCTGCAATAAGATTTGTAATTACAAAGTTTTTCCCTTCTACAGTAGCTAAATATCTGCTTACTGCTGCTTTTTTAGAATTGCGCAATTTTTTCCAGATATCTACTTCCCAATTTGCATAAGCCGAAATGGTAAAATCACCTAGAGGATCTGGCGTTTCTCTACCAGGAGTTATTTCAGTAGAGGCATCACCAGCACCCTGGCTAGTATATCTCCCTACTTTCTCTACTCCTGCACCAGCCCGTACGCCAACAGTTGGCAACAATAATCCTTTTTTAACACGAATATCATTTTTGGCAATTTCTATTTCTTGCAAAGTGATATTTAACTCCTGATTGTTTTTTAGAGCAACATCTATTAAATCTACAAGATTCTGATCTTTAAAGTAATTATTCCATTTAATAGCCGACATATTTGTCGTGTCTTTCTTCTCTCCAAAAGACTCAGGAACCGGAGTCTTTGGAGTTTCTGCTACTGTTTCTGGAGTCTTGCAACTTACTACAGCAAGACAAAGCCCTAAAGCAATAGCATATTGATGTAATTTGAATTTATACATGATTGTTATCAATTTCTTCTGTTAATGGGTTTTCTTCTTCATGTTTTACCAGCTTGTGTTTTTCGGCAATTCTACCAAATATGTAATACAATCCCGGAATAACAAATACACCACAAATTGTACCTATAAGCATACCTCCGGCAGCGGCAGTACCAATGGTTCTGTTACCAATTTTACCTGGTCCCGTAGCAAAAGCAAGTGGCAATAATCCGGCGATAAAAGCAAATGAAGTCATCAAGATAGGACGGAACCTCGCTTTCGCTCCCTCCATTGCGGCTTCAAGTACAGATTTACCAGCGGCATGCCTTTGTATAGCAAACTCTACAATCAATACGGCATTTTTACCCAATAAACCAATAAGCATTACCATGGCAACCTGAGCATAAATGTTGTTTTCTAATCCTGTTATTTTTAACAGAAGGAAAGCTCCAAAAATACCTGCCGGCAATGAAAGAATTACAGATAATGGCAAAATAAAACTCTCATATTGGGCAGCTAAAACCAAGTACACAAATCCTAAACAAATCAAGAATACCCAAATTGCCTGATTACCCTGTGCAACTTCATCGGCAGAAATACCTGCCCAATCAATATCATATCCTCTAGGTAGCTTTTTGGCAGCAACATCCTGAATTACTTTAATAGCTGTACCAGAACTGTATCCTGGAGCTGCACCACCACTAATTTCTGTAGAATTGTACATATTATGTCTTGTAATTTCTGAAAGACCATATACTTTTTCTAATTTCATAAATGCCGAAAATGGCACCATTTCATCATGGTTGTTTTTTACATAAAGCTTTAAGATATCATCCGGTTGTGCACGATATTCTGGAGCAGCCTGAACGATTACTTTATAGTTAATTCCGTATTTAATGAAACTAATTTCATAGTTACTTCCCACAAGAGTCGATAACGTATTCATCGCATTTTCAATAGAAACTCCTTTTTGTTGAGCCAGATCATTATCCACCTTCATCATATACTGAGGGAAACTCGCACTAAAGAAACTAAACACGTTAGATAGCTCAGGTTGTTTATTTAATTCTTCAACAAACTCTTTATTAACAGCTTCCATTTTTTTGAAATCTCCCGAACCTGTTTTATCTAGTAAACGAAGTTCAAATCCTCCTGCAGCTCCATATCCTGGTACGGCTGGTGGTTGGAAAAACTCAATATTGGCACCTGGAATATCTTTCGATTTTTCTTCCAGTTCTGCCATAATCTCCACTACAGATTGTTTACGATCGTTCCAATCTTCTAAGTTAATCAAACAAGTTCCCGCATTAGATCCTGTACCTTCCGTCAGGATTTCATAACCTGCAAGGGCAGATACTGATTTTACACCCTCTACATCTTCAGATATTTTTTGCAGTTTTAATGCAATATCATTTGTTCTTTCTAATGATGAACCCGGAGGTGTTTGTATAATAGCATAAAACATACCCTGATCCTCATTTGGTATAAATCCAGAAGGAACTGTGCTACTAATAAGCCATGTTCCTGCACAAAATCCTAGAAGTGCAATAATAGTAACAGCTCTTCTATTTACAATTTTGGCTAATACATTTTGATATTTGCCTTGAGCAAGATTAAACTTGTTATTAAAACCATCTATAAATCTGTTTACAGGCGTTTTCTTTTTAGGTTTACCATGATTATTTTTTAACATCATTGCACAAAGTGCAGGAGTTAAAGTCAAGGCAACAATACCCGAAAGTATAATTGCTGTAGCCATCGTGATAGAGAATTGTCTGTAAAATACTCCAACAGGACCAGACATAAATGCTACAGGAATAAATACCGCAGCCATCAGGAAAGTAATTGCAACAATAGCACCCGCAATCTCATGCATTGCTTTTTTAGTCGCTTTAAAGGCTGAGAGATGTTCTTCTTCCATCTTGGCATGGACGGCTTCGATTACCACAATCGCATCATCGACGACGACTCCAATCGCCAGAACCAACGCAAATAATGTGATTAAGTTCAATGAAATATCAAAGAATGTCATGAAAATAAAAGTTCCAATTAAGGAAACTGGTACTGCAATCGCAGGAATAACTGTGGAACGCCAATCGCCCAAGAAAAGGAACACAACAAGTCCTACCAGAATAAAAGCTTCAATTAAAGTGTGAATTACTTTTTCGATAGAAGCATCCAAGAATTTAGAAACGTCATAAGAGATTTCATAATTCATTCCTTTTGGAAACTTTTGCTTAATTTTTTCAAGTTTAGCTTTTACATCTTCAATAACCTGATTTGCATTACTTCCAAAAGATTGTTTTAATACAATCGCTGCAGATGGTTTTCCATTTAAATTAGAATAAATATCATACATCGAACTACCAAATTCAACTTTGGCAATATCTTTTAAACGCAAAAGCTCTCCGTTACTATTCGATCTAACTACTATATTCTCATATTGCTCTTTTGTTGTAAAACGACCAGAATATTTTAATACATACTCAAATGCCTGAGAACGTTTACCAGAACTTTCTCCTGTTTTACCAGGCGAAGCTTCTAAACTCTGACTTGATAATGCCTCCATTACTTCATCGGCAGAAATTTTGTAAGCCAACATACGATCTGGTTTTAACCAAATACGCATTGCATATTCACGAGTACCTAAGATATCTCCTGATCCTACTCCATTTACCCTTTTTAATTCTGATAGTACATTGATATCTGCATAGTTGTACAAGAACTTCATATCGGTATTTTTATCCGTACTATAAAGGTTCACATACATTAACATACTAGGAACTTCACGCGTGATCTTTACACCTTCACGAACTACCAATGGAGGTAATTTATTGGTAACCGAAGCTACTCTGTTCTGAACATTAATGGCTGCTTGGTTAGGATCTGTTCCTAAATTAAAAACAACTTGAATACTTGCTTCACCGTCATTTCCTGCATCAGAAGTCATGTATTTCATTCCCGGAACTCCGTTTAAAGCTCTTTCTAAAGGAATAACAACCGATTTAATCATCAATTCCCCATTAGATCCAGGATAATCTGCTGTAACATTTACCATCGGTGGAGAGATGGAAGGGAATTGAGTAATAGGTAAATTCATCACCGACAATATCCCTAAAAAGACAATTATTAGCGATATTACTATCGACAGTACAGGTCTTTGTATAAATTTATTAAACATTTATTTGTATTTTTTTAATGATTAAACCACTTTGCGAAATGTAGATTTGTGAAATGTAAACTGAATACTGTCACTGCAAACTGAACACTGTAAACTGAATACTGAACACTGAACACTTCCCCCTACTCCGCTTTTAATCGTAAATTATTAATCACTTTTTGAGGAGCGATATAGCTAAATTTAATCTTATCATTATCTTTTACTTTCTGAACTCCTTCAAGTAAAATTTTATCATTTTCAGTAAGTCCACTGCTTATTACATACAGATCTGGGATTTCGCCAGTAATACTGATTTCTCTAGAACTCACTTTATTATTTTTATCTACAATAAAAACATATTTTTTATCCTGAATTTCGTAAGTCGCTTTTTGTGGAATCACAATAGCATTTTTAAGTGGTACAAGCATTTGTACTTGTCCTGTTTCTCCGTTTCTAAGTAATTTAGCCGAATTAGGGAATCTTGCTCTAAAGGCGATATTTCCTGTTTCATTATTAAATTCACTTTCGATAACTTCTACGTTTCCTTTATCTTTAAAAAGTTGTCCATTTGCTAAAACCAAATTCACTTTAGTTTCTGCACGATCTTTTACATCCGTTTGATATTGAAGATATTCTGGCTCAGAAACATTGAAATAAGCAAACATCTGACTGTTGTCTGAAAGACTTGTCAATAATTCGCCTTCATCAATAAGACTTCCAAGTTTTAACGGAATACGATCGATTGTTCCGTCAAACGGAGCTCTGATTTCGGTAAATGACAAATGTAGTTTTGCCAATGCAACCTCTGCTTTTGCAGCCTGAAGTTTTGATAATGCTACCGCTTGTTCGTTTTTAGAAACGATATTTTTGTCTGCCAACATTTTAGTATTCTGCAATTCGATTTCAGCAGCTTTTTGTTCTGCCTGAGCTTTAAGCAACTCAGCTTCATACATTTTTGGCTGAATTTTAAACAATAATTGTCCAGCTTTTACAAACTGTCCTTCATCAACATAAATATTTTGTAAAAACCCTTTTTCCTGGGCGCGGAGTTCGATGTTACGTACAGATTTGATCTGCGAAACATACTCTTTAGTTAACGAAGTGTCTATTTTTACAGGGTTTGTTACTGTAAATTTTTCAGCTTCTTCTTTTTCTTCTTTTTTAGTTGTACAACTAGTTAGGCACACAAGGGCTATTAAGCCTGTGAACAAGATAATTCTCTTCATGGTATAAAATGGAAATTAAGCGATTGAATGCTTGGAATGCAATGATTCCTTTGGATGTTAAAAAGACATCAGTAGCCATAGTTATGCACGAACAGTCATACAAGAAGAAGTACTAAATATACAACAACAAGATATGCATCATAATCACACTTTAGGTAACCGATGTATCTTGTTTATCAGATTCTTAATACTCGTTGAGTAATATAAATAGGATTTGATTGGCCACAAAATGGCGTGAAGATTTTAAAACTATTTTGATGATGGTCTAAAATAGATTGACAAGAGAGTGTCAAATACCAATTATCTAATAAGCTATAATTTCCTGTAAAAAGTTTGTCAGAAATTCCATCTTTGATATCTCCTCCAAGGTGTTCCTCGTCGATATCAAAATCGGCATCTTCAATTAAAGAACTACCTGAATCCTGATTAGTAAATTTTACTCGGTGTTTTTTCTCTAAACTATGAGAAGAAGAATTTTGATGTGTACCGGCATTAAGATATTGACCTCCGCCTAGCAGAAGCAAACTTAAATACACAAATATCACAACGATTTTTTTCATTTGGGGTCAAAAGTAAACAAAGTATTGAAACAAAAAAAGAATTTTCACTAGGCTTTAACAAGTAAAAGCCAACGAAAACGTTTTCTATTAGTTATCAAATAGTTAAATAACTCAAATCTTGTATTAATTTCTTAAAATAGTAACATTAATGATATTTTTTTAGAAATATTTTATCCCATTAGAAATTATATAATTTCACAAGTCTCTAAAGAAGAAATCTATGCTTAAATTCATTTTGCAATAGAATCTGATAAAATAATTATCACAATTAATTTAACTTAAGTTATTATTTAGAATTAAAACAATTAATAAATTAGCAAGTAATAAAACACCAACCAACTGAATATAAACCTGTAAAGAGAAGAAAATCCGTTTTAGTAATGTAAACTAGTTATAGATGAAACTATATAAAGGCAATTCAAAATCGAATATTGGTCAATTACTTATCAAAGTAGAAAAATTCAGAAAAAAATGTAGTTGGAACTACAAATATGCTTTAGGCAAGTGGGATTTTATGAAAGAGGAAAAGACCAGATATGAAAAGATTATTGAATTCATCAAAGCGTCTCCTATTAAAAAACCAAAAATACTAGACTTAGGCTGCGGATATGGAGCCCTAAATTTTTATTTAAAAGAAACTGATTATTCTACTATAACAGGTGTAGACTTATCTTCTGTAGCAATTAGTAAAGCTAAAAAACAAAATTTCATAAACTCTACTTTTATAACTGCTGATATTAATAAATTTAATACCAATGAGCATTATGATATTGTCATTTTTAATGAAGTTCTTAGCTATTTGGAAAATCAAGAAAATATAATTTCAAAATTTGTTAAGAATACCGATACCGATTATTTGATAATTTCTCTTTTTAAAAATTCAGATACTATTATAGAAGTAGTACCTAGCGAATATACATTATTAAAAAAAGTACTCGTAAAACAATCTAATGAAATCTTCTGGCATATTTATCTTTATAAAATTAAACCTAGAGTATTGAGTCTAATTCTATTCTTTTATGCAGATGTTACTGACTTAGCGCTATTCTTTTAGATTTACTTCGGTTTTATTTTTAAAAGTAGAAATTAAATTTTCTTCTCACCTATTTTACTTAATATGACAAGAATCATATTTTGTAAAAAAGCAAGGCTATAACTTTGTGTTTTCAAGAAATCAATGAAAACCCTTGCCTATATATTTTTAATAACTATGATTTTAAGACCTGTCTTTCCTGTCTTAGACTACATCATTAATTATGATTATATAGCGACTGAACTTTGCGAAAACAAAAATCAACCAGAATTAGATTGTAAAGGGAAATGTCATTTAAAAAAGGAATTAGGAAAAGCAACCGAAGATGATTCTTCATCTTCATCAGAGAAAAAGAGCTTTCCTACTGGATTAGATCTATTATTCCTGGAAAAAATCAACTCATTTAATTTTAAACTCATTTTCAAATCCATTTTGAAGAATGATATTTTGCCTATTAATCTATATTCTCATTTCAATATTGATTTAATATTTCATCCACCTACTCTTCAGTATTAATTTTCGGAATTTTTATTAATTGTCTTATCGGTAATACAAACCGACAAGCTGCTTATTATCCATTTTTAAATTTAATACTTATGAAAAATTTTAAATATTTATCTATTCTTTTTGTTGCAGTTACTCTTTTTTCTTGTTCTTCTGATAGTGATTCTACACCCGAAAAACCTATTGATGAAATATCAGGACTTACAAAAATTCAAGAATTATCTAATGATAATCATATCATCGAACTTTATTCTGAAACTGGAAAACTAACCCAAGGTTACAACCAGATTTCATTAAGAATAAAAGACAAAAACACCAATACATACATTACCAACGCTTCCTTAAATTGGATGCCAATAATGAATATGGCAACCATGCAACATTCTTGCCCTAAGTCTCTAATCGAAAAGGTTTATGGAAAACAAACGTTATACGATGGCACTATTATTTTTCAGATGGCTCAAAATGACAAGGATTTTTGGGAATTAAAAATTAACTATACTATTAATGCTGTAGATTATACTGTAACAGCACCTATAAGTGTATTTGCAGCTGAAAAACGTACTGTAAACTCTTTTACAGGAACTGATGGTGTAAGATATATTTTGGCTTACATAGCTCCTAAAAGCCCAAAAATTGGGTTGAATAATATGACCGTAGGGTTATATAAAATGCAAGACATGATGACGTTTTCTGTGGTTGATAATTTTAAAGTAAAAATTGACCCAAGAATGCCAAGTATGGGCAATCATAGCTCTCCAAACAATACCGATTTAACACAAGCGATAGCACAAGGATTTTATAACGGAAATCTTTCCCTGACTATGACAGGTTATTGGAAAATTAACCTCCAACTCTTAAATGCTTCTGGCGATGTATTAAAAGGAGAAGAATTTACTCCTGAAAATACCTCAAGCAGTCTCTTCTTTGAGATTGAATTTTAATCATTTTATTAATAACAAGATTAAGGACTAAGCAGCAACGCTTAGTCCATCCCCATTTGTGATATTATGAAAATTATAGCAACAATTCTGTTAGCAGCATTTTCAACTATTTGCTTTGCACAGAAAAAAGAAAAAGATAGTATTTCGCCCATTGATCTTAATGAAATTATTGTTATTGGAAAAAAAACGCCAGTATATCAAAAACAACCAAAATCTCTTGCGACTGTCGAAGAATATTTACAACAATCATCTAAAGTAAATATGGTACGAAGAGGCGGATATGCACTCGAACCTATTATCAATAGTATGGCTACTGAACGTACTGTTATCACGATTGATGGCATGCGAATTTTTGGAGCTTGTACCGATAAAATGGATCCTGTAACTTCTTATGTAGAGATATCAAACTTGTCTGAGGCCAATATTACTTCAGGTCAGCAAGGAAGTTGTCATGGCCCTACAATTGGCGGTGGAATTGATTTAAAACGAACCAATCTTACTCAAAGAGAATTAGGATGGAATGGGAATTTAAGAACGGGATATGAAACCAATAATCAACATAAAATCATAGGAACATCTATAGGTTACAACAATAGCTCTTTTTATATCAATACTGATTTTATGTATCGTGATGCCGAAAATTACAAAGCGGGAAACGATGAAGAAATAAACTTTTCGCAGTTTACAAAATACAACCTATCGGCAACAGCGGGTTATTATTTAAACAAAAAGAGTTTAATAGAAGGTTCGATAATTTATGATAAAGCTACAGATGTAGGTTATCCTGCGCTACCAATGGACGTTTCTTTGGCCAAAGCCACAATAACTTCGTTGCGTTATAGCTATACTCCTGCTTCTGAATATTTTACCAATTGGGAAACCAAAGTATACTTTAACACCATTACTCACAAAATGGATGATACCAAAAGACCAAGCGTCCCTATTCATATGGATATGCCAGGTTGGTCAGACACCTACGGATACTACTCTAAACTAAAGGGGAAATTTAAAAACCATCACTTCATGGCAAACCTGAATAGTTTTTATAACAAATCGGTTGCCGAGATGACAATGTATCCAAACAATCCCAAAGAAAATGCAATGTTTATGTACACTTGGCCCGATGTGCGAACACTTTATAACGGATTATATCTAGAAGATGCAATACAAATTTCCTCAAATACTGATATTAAACTTTCTGCAAACATCGGAATGCATTCTAATAAAGTGGCTGATGAATTTGGTTTACAAAGTCTACAGATTTTTTATCCTGATATGGATGCATCCAAAAATAGAATTCTGAAAAGCCTTTCTGGGAATTACCACGTGCATCACGATAAATTAGAATATGGTTTTGGTTTAGCCTACGGCGAAAGAGCACCTTCAGTTTCAGAGGGATATGGATACTATTTGTACAATAGTAATGATTTTTATGATTATGTAGGAAATCCAAATCTGAGAAACGAAAAATCATTTGAAGCTAATCTCTCATTTGGATTTAAAACCGAAAAATTTACTTCAAAATTAACTTCTTCCTTTTTCCATATTCAGGATTATATCGTCGGGAAAATTGATGCTAACATACAACCTATGACTATTGGAGCCTCGGGAGTAAAAGTATATAATGCATTAAATTATGCATCAATTTTTAATACCGATTTAAACCTAGAATATAAAATAGCCGAAAACTGGAATTTCAAAACCATGTTCGTTTATAGCTACGGAAAAGATAATGATAACAATAATCTGCCATTTATAAGTCCGTTGCGTTATTCGGGAAGCATTCAATACAAAAAAGAGAACTTTAATTTAGGATTTGGCGCTTCTGGAAATCTGGCGAAAACAAAATTCGCTTCGGTATATGGAGAAACCAAAACACCTGATTATGTAATTTTTAATTTCAATTCTGGATATACATTTCCATGGAACGATAACAAGTTAAATATTCAGGCTGGAATCGAAAATATTCTTGATAAATATTACACCACATTCTCTGATTGGAATAAGATTCCGAGACAAGGAAGAAACTTTTTTATTAATGTTTCTTATAGTTTGTTTTAAGTAATGAAAATTAGGATTCTGATTATTTCTTAATTCAGAAATGATTAATTTTGATATCAACAGTAAATAAAAATCTTGTTTACTAATAATTACTTCTGTCATTAATCGTAAGAAAGAACAAAATTATGTGGCACAAAACCAAATTAACCAAAATTCTGAAAATTAAATACCCTATTCTTCAAGGTCCATTGGGTGCAGGTTTTTCTACTGTAGATTTACTTACTTCAGTTTCAGATGCGGGAGGTTTGGGTAGTTTTGGAGCTTATACGCTTACACCACAAGAAATTCTGGAAGCTGGCAATAAAATAAATGCAGCAACAGACAAACCATATAATATTAATTTGTGGGTATCGGATGTCGATGAACGATTGAAAAATTATTCGCCCGAAAGTTTAGCAAGAATAACAACCATATTTAAGCCTTATTTCGATCAATTAAACATTCCGATTCCTGATCTAAATATTGACATTCCATCAAAATTTGAACAGCAAGTTGAAGTTCTGTTCCAGATAAAACCTGCCATTTTCAGCTTTGCATTTGGAGTTCCATCAGAAGATATATTAAACGAATGCCGTCGTTTAGGGATTAAAACTGTTGGTAGTGCCACTACCCTAGATGAAGCTTTATTTCTCGAAAGTCATAAAGTTGATGCCATTGTTGCAGCAGGATTTGAAGCTGGTGGTCATCGCCCTTCTTTTCTAAAACCCGCAGAAGATTCTTTAACAGGTACATTTGCCTTAGTACAACAGCTGAAAGCCAAGATAAAAACACCCATTATAGCCGCCGGAGGTATTGTAGATGCTAAAGGTGTTGCTGCAGCACTTACTTTAGGCGCAGATGCGGTACAATTAGGAACTGCTTTTTTAGCTTGCGATGAATCGGGTGCCACACCCGAACATAAAAAAGCATTGTTTTCTGAAGCTTCACAATATACCTTACTTTCTAAATCGCTTACTGGAAGAATGGGTAGAATGATGACCAATCGCATTGCCGAAGAAATAAAGTTTGAAACCGAAGTATTACCATTTCCGCTTCAGACAAGATTAATAGCTGCTCTTAAAACAGCTGCATTCGCTCAAGGAAAAACCGAATTGATTAATTTCTGGTCTGGACAAAATGCAATTAATCTAAAGCATACTAATGCCAAAGAATTAATGCTCTCCTTAATTAATAAAACTAATAAAATATTGAAATAAATCCATATTTAAATTCTAACCAAACAAAAATATGAATGCAAATAGTGCAGGGCAAAATAATGAAACAATCAAAAAAGTATTACCACTTATTTTGGCGACTTCTATTTTTATGCAAATGCTTGATTCTACTATTCTTAATACGTCGATAACTTCTATTGCCAAAGACTTAAACGAATCACCGCTGGACATGCAAAATGCTATTATCAGCTATGTTCTGACCTTAGCACTCTTTATGCCTGTTAGCGGATTTTTATCTGATAAATTCGGCACCAAGAAAGTATTTATGTTTGCGTTATTGTTATTTAGTGTTGGGTCTTTATTCTGTTCGCTTTCCCAAAATTTAACTCATTTGGTTTTTTCCCGTGTGATTCAGGGTATTGGAGGAAGTTTAATGACACCAGTAGGAAAGCTTGCACTTATTAAAACATTCCCTAAAAAAGAGTTATTAAAGGCAATGAATTTTGCCATTATTCCTGCCTTAATTGGTCCGGTATTGGGTCCATTAGTTGGTGGGTATATGGTCGATTATTTATCATGGCACTGGATTTTCCTGATCAATATTCCGTTTGGAATTATTGGTATTCTTTTAAGTTTAAAATACATGCCTGATTACAAATCACCTATAATCGATTTTGATTTAAAAGGCTTCCTTATCTTTGCTGCAGCTTCGCTCCTCTTGTCTATTTCTTTAGAATTATTTGGCAACACAGTTCAGTTAACACCTGTTTTACTGATCTTAATGGCAGGTTTTTTAATGTTGTATTGGTACTATCGTCATGCTGTGACTGACAAAAATCCTCTTTTCCCTTTAAATTTATTTCAGGTAAGAACCTTTCGTGTGGGCATAATAGGTAATCTCGCTACTCGTTTGGGTTTTAGTTCAATCCCTTTATTATTACCTATGATGATTCAGATTGCTTACGGTCAATCGGCAGTAACCTCGGGGTGGATTGTTGCTCCCATGGCTCTTACTGCTATGTTTGGAAAATCGGCAGTAATAAAAATTTTAAATACTTACGGATATAGAAAGACTTTAATGGTGAATACCTTTATTATCGGTGTCCTAATTTGCGCTCTTGCCATTCCATCTATTCATACATCTATCTATTGGTATGTTCCTATTATTTCGGTATTGGGTTTCTTTAACTCCATACAGTTTACCTCTATGAATTCTATTTCTATTGCCGATTTAAGAAACTATCATACAAGTAGTGGTAACTCATTAGTTTCTGTAAATCAGCAGTTGGCTATTGGTTTTGGTATTGCTTTCGGACTATTGGTTCTCAAAATTTTTCAGGGTGATGTAAAACTCATTCACAACGAAATTCACAATGCTTTTCGATATACATTTTTAGTTGTGGGCTTTTTGACAATTCTATCTGGTTTAGTTTTCAGAAGACTGCATGATAAAGATGGTGACAATTTAAAGTCAGGAATTTAACTGCATTTTTTTGCTTCACCATAGCAATAAATTACTTGACATAATTTTATAAAAAAGCCTGTAAACATAATAATTACAGGCTTTTTTATATCTCTTTTTTCTTTACTTCTGTTTATTTATCGTCGAATAAATGATTAGGCTTCATTCTTTTTGTACAAAAGCATTGACAGATAAAAATGTTAAATCAATAATTATTCTATTTTTCATGCATAAAAGATGTGCGGTTGCTATTTGGTATTTAGTCTTTCAATTATTAAAGATGAGAAACTCCTAACACCTATTTTTATACTTTCTTCATCAACTGTAAAATTAGGGGCGTGATTCATTGCTACAATCCCTTTTTCACTATTTGATCCTCCCAACAAGAAATATACTCCTGGTATTTTTTGTTGAAAATAAGCAAAATCATCATTGAAATATGGAATTTGTCCAAAATCATTTACCATCAAATTATTTCCATAAATTTTATTTAGCGATTTTATGGCTTTTTTGGTCAAGTTTTCATCATTAATTACTGTTGGATTTTCTTGTATAAAAGATAGTGAGATCACTTTTTGGGTATATTTCTCTTTGGCCAGTAACTCTTCTATTTCAGGTATTATTTTTGGCAGATTCGATTTATTGGTTTCATACAGATAGGCTTCTAAAAAAAGTTCTCCATTTTTTGAGTAGACATTAAATTGACCGTCGACAAAAAGATAATCTTTAAAAATTGTATTCTGATTCATTAATCCAATTTCAGGATCAAGCATAGATTGTATTTCCCATGGTTTTGTACCGCTTTGGTTACGAGAAAGCAAACTCTGAATTTTCGCTGTAAGCGCTTTGGTTTCGTCTTTCGACAATTCATCTTTCAATTTGATTCTGATTCGTTTTTGGTACGCAAACATTTCATTTGGTTTCACCATAATTTCCCCTACCGGCAACGCGCTTATATGTAGAGCATAAATTTCTTCGGGATTTATTTTAGAAAATAAGCCTTTGTCGATCATACCTTTTGCTCCGACAAATGTTTCTTCTTCTGATTGAAATATAAAATAAACTGTTCCTTTTAATGATGCTTTGTTTTTCGAAAGTATTTCGGCTATTCCCAGTGCAATTGCAAGATGTACGTCATGTCCGCAACCATGCTGTATTCCTTTTATTTTAGATTTAAAATCAACCTTATCAGGAAAATCATTTGGCAAGGCATCCATATCCGCTCTCCACGCAATACTTTTTCCTTTTTTTTCTCCTTTCAAAATGCCCACAATACTATACCCGTGTACATCCATTACAACTTCGATCCCTAAGTCTAACAAATATTGCTTTATGATTTCCTGGGTACGTTTTTCATTTCCTGCCAATTCGGGATTTTCATGAAAATCTCTTCTAAGTTCTACCAGCTTACCGTAAATTTTGTCAGTATCTGCCGAAATGCGTTTATGAATTGCATTTTCGACAGATAGTCCTGACGGATTTTCTTTATCTATTTGTTCTAAGTTAAAGATAAATACCAGAATAAATATTGATAGAATAAGTTTCATATGTTTGAAGGTTGTTCTTTTATAGACGGCATTAATAATATAAAGGTTACATGTTTTTAATCATTCTTTATTAAATAGCCCAAAAAGCTTTCAAATTTAGAACTCCAAATAATGCAAAAAAGGTCTATTGGTGATCTTTAAGCCACTCTAAACGTCTCTGATCTGCAAGATGTTTTACAGAAAAATTTTCGAATTTTGCTTCAAATCCGTTTCCATCAGGACAAGCTGCCATAAGTCCTACCATAACAGGGATATTATCCTGCAATGGGGCATTACGAGTCAGAATATAGTTTTTATCATCCAAAGAATAATAAATTTCTACAGCGTCTAATCTGCGTACAGCCTTAATCCATACAAAAGGAGGAACTTTGTCCAGTACATTCACACTCCAGTCGCTCTTTTCATGTGTTACAACCGTACTGATATTAAACTTACCGTCTACAAACTCAACGCCGGTTTTAATATAATTTTTTTCATCTACACGAATCATAAGTCCCATCTGGTCGAAACGGGTTTTATAATTTCCTGTTAGTTTTACTTTTGTTTCAAATTCACCTCCGTACATACTGTAATAAAATGGACCATCGTCAACAGTAAATCCATAATGCGAGATTCTCCAATAATCACTTTTTGGTGTAACCTGCATAATTAAGCTATTGTCTTTTATCTGCCATTTTTCAGGCTCATTAAACCAATGCATTTTTTCAAGACTCTGTGCATTTATTTCAGTTAAGCTCAATAAGAGCCCAATAGCTAATATAGTTTTTTTCATAAGTTTGTTATAGATTTGAAATGTTACCTTGTGCATTCCAAAATTATAAATTAATATTCTACATCAAATGGCTATAAATAACCATCAGGATACTGAAAATATTCGTGAGTTACTTGATATAAAACTATTTTCTCAGCCTTTTTCAGGTTTTTCTCAGCCTAATATGCAACTCGACGATGGTAAAATGATCGCTAAACTATACGCCAAACTAGAAAACACAATTAGTGTACTTAGCGATTTAAAAGAAAGAAAAAGTTATATTTATTCTGGCGGAATCGCTCAGCAACTGGGATTTGAACCCAAGCAAACAGCCATAAACTCTATTTGGGAAGATGAATTATTGAGCCGGGTTCATCCGGAGGATCTTCAGAAAAAATACCGACTTGAGTTTCAGTTTTTTAAGCTACTGAAGTCTATTAGTTTAAATGAGCGCCTTAATTATAATGTAATTACCAAACTGAGAATTAAAAACAACGAAGGTAAATATCTTTTGATAAAACATCGCTTACTATATCTTAGCAGCACAGATGAAGGAAATGTTTCACTAGTACTTTGCTTATACAACATGGTATATGATTATCCTGGATTTGATGTTCCTGATGGAGTGATTATTAATACCGCTACAGGGGTAATTTTAGATAGCGAACAAGGCCGTTTTGATGATTTGCTATCGATAAGAGAAGGAGAAATTATTCAGCTTATTAATTTAGGAATGCGAAGCAAAGAAATCGCAGATAAACTGTCCCTGAGCATACATACAGTAAATAGGCATCGCCAAAATATTTTTGAAAAACTCAATGTCAATAATGCCATGGAAGCCTGCAGAATTGCAAATGCCACGGGATTAATACCACGTTAGAATTTCCCCAAAAAAAAGAAGGGATAGTTTTTCAATTCAACTATCCCCTGCTTCAAATAAAACCAACAAATTAAATAATTATCATTTATTTTTTAAATTAATTCCATCCACCGCCAAGAGCGCGATACAAGTTTACAACGGCGTGCAATTTCTGACTTTGATCATCAATTCCTCTTAATTGTGCATTTAGTAAATTTTGTTCGGCTGTTAACACATCGGTATAATTAGTCGTCGAATTGTTTAATAATTCTTTATTAAAATCTACCGCTTTAAATAATGCTTCTAATTGTTTTTTCCTTTTTTCTTCTTTTAAAGCTGCGTTATCATATTTAGACAATGCATTCGAAACTTCTTCACTTGCTTTTAACATCGAAAGTTCAAAATTATACAACGCTTCTTTTTGCAAAGACAATGCTGTTGCCAATCTCGCTTTATTGATTCCTTTATTAAAAATTGGTTGTGCAAGCCCTCCGGCTATATTGCCAAAAAGTCCACCGTTTGTAAACCAATCTTTTAATCCGAAGCTAGAAAAACCAGCTGCTCCACTAATAGTCAAACTAGGATAAAAATAAGCTCTTGCTACATTACTTTCTTCAAATGCAGCTCTAAAATTATATTCGGCTTGTTGTACATCTGGTCTGTTTGCCAAAAGCTGCATCGGAACCCCAATTTTTAAATCATAAACAAGCTTTTGTTGTTCCAGAGAACCACGTACAATCTTAGTTGGAGATTTTGCCAGAAGCACACATAAAGCATGTTCGGTTTCGGTTATCTTTTGTTCTATATCCGGAATCGCTAATTCAGCTTCATAAAAGTTGGCTTCACTCTGCACAACAGCTACTCCATTAATAATAGAATTTTCGAAAAGAACCTTAATTGTTTCGGCATCAGTTTCTCTATTTTTGGCTGTCTTTTTAAGTACTTTTAATTGTTCGTCAAGTATAAGCAACTCATAATATGAATTGGCAATATTGGCTATTAGTTGAGTCTGAATAGCACGTTTGGCAGCATCTGTAGCCAATAAATTAGCAATAGCTCCTTTTTTAGCACTTTTTAATTTTCCCCAAACATCTACTTCCCATCCTGCTGTAATTCCCAAATCATATTGTGTTGATTGGTCGAAAAGTCCAAATCCTTGCGGGAAAGCCAATCTGGATTCTTTTACCGAAACATTCCCATCTACCGAAGGCAAGAAAGCAGCTTTTTTCAGTTTAAGATTTGCTGTAGATTGGTTAATGCGTTCTACTGCAATCTTTAAATCCAGATTTGCCGCTAATCCATCGGAAATAAGTTGCTGCAAAGCTGCATCAGTAAATAGCTCCGACCATTTCATCGTTGCCATATTTGTAGTATCCTTATTTTCAGGCTCACGATATTCTACTGTTGTTGCAGGTTTTGAATAGGATTTAGTGATTTTACACGAACTCCATATACTGGCAACAATCAGTATAATGACTATTAATTTATAATTATATTTCTTCATTATAATATGTTTTTATTTTTTATTTATTTGGGTGAAATTAACCGCAAGGTTCACAATCCCGAAGCGTCGGGATACGCAAAGTTCGCAAAGCAGGTTCAATACAAAGCTTTGCGAACTTTGCGTTTTTATAAAACCATCCTTGTAAAAAACTTTGTGTCCTTTGCGGTTAAAATTTTATCATAAGGTTCTCAAAGAAGGTTCAAGGCAAAGCTTTGCGAGCTTTGCGTTTTTATAAAACCATCCATCTAAAAAACTTTGCGCCCTTTGCGGTAAAATAATCGCAAAGCTATTCCCTCTGAACCTTTGAACCTTTGCTACTCTGAGCCTCCAAACCTTTGTTCCTTTCTTATCTAATCTAACATTCTCGGCTCATGCGCAGGTTCTTTTATTCCTCCAACTTTTTCCTGCATAGCCTGAAAAATGATAAACAAAACCGGAATCACAAAAACCCCGAATAATGTACCAATCAACATTCCGCCAACGGCTGCTGTACCAATAGACCTGTTACTTAATGCTCCTGCTCCTGTAGCAATCATCAACGGAATCAATCCGAAGATAAAAGCAAACGAGGTCATTAAAATAGGTCGTAATCTTGCTCTCGCTCCGAATATTGCCGACTGCACAAGACTTCTTCCGCTTAAGCGATGTAATAGTGCAAACTCTACAATAAGAATGGCATTTTTGGCTAAAAGCCCAATCAGCATTATCAAACTTATCTGAAGGAAAATATTGTTATCTACTCCAAAAAGATTCGCAAATATAAATGCTCCCGCAAGTCCTATTGGTAAGGATAACAACACCGAAAATGGTAAAATATAACTCTTGTATTGTGCACTTAGCAAGAAGTAAATAAAGATTAAACAAAGTCCGAAAATCAATGTTGTCTGACTTCCGCTGGAAAGTTCTTCTTTGGTTAAACCAGAAAACTCATAAGTATACCCTCTTTCTAGTGTTTGTGCTGCCACTTCCTCGATTGCTTTTATCGCATCTCCCGAACTATATCCTGCATTTGGCGCACCAGTAACAGTAGTAGATGTAAACAGGTTAAAACGATTTAAAAATTCTGGACCATACGTTTTCTTTAATGTTACAAACTCCGAAATTGGTGCCATTACTCCTTTATCTGTTCGAACAAAAACTTTATTTATATCGCTCTCTTTCGCTCTGTAATCAGGATGTGACTGTAACATTACTCGATATTGCTTTCCGAATTTATTAATATCCGAAGCGTAGATTCCACCAAAATAACCCTGAAGCGTATTAAGAACAGTATTTACAGATACACCCGCATCTTTACACTTTGCCACATTTACGTTGACTTCCATTTCTGGGAAACCAATATTAAACGGACTTGTAGCATACATTATCTCTGGTCGCTGATTAACTGCTGCCATAAACTTTCCGATATTCTTATCAAAATTCTGATAACTACCTCCCGTTTTATCTTGCAGTTGCACTTCGAATCCGTTGCTGTTTCCAAATCCTTGCAAAGTTGGTGCAGCAAAGAAAATAATACTTGCTCCTTTTATATGTGAAGTTTTTTCAAACAACTGACTCACAATTGAATTAACATCCTGAGTTTTACCTTTCCTTTCATTCCAAGGTTTCAGTCTTATGAATAATGCTCCGTAAGAACCTCCAGATCCGTGAATTAAATCCATTCCCGAAAGGGTTGATGAAAGTTCTATTTCGGGGATACTTCTCGCAATACTATCTATTTCTTTTGTAATTTCTTCGGTACGTTCCAGTGTCGAAGATGGTGGTAAAACCACATTCCCAAAAATAGCTCCTCCATCATCATTAGGTACAAAACCTGTTGGTGTTGTTTTTATTAAAGCATAAAATACCATTCCGAATAGTGCAATTGCAACTAATGAAATCCATTTTCTACGAATCAGGAATCGAACAGCACCAATATATTTATTTGTAACAGTTTCAAAAGCTACATTAAAACTCGCATAGAATCTTGGTAAGAAACCTTTAGGATGATTTGATTTTTCTGGGTCGTGTGGTTTTAATAAAATAGCACAAAGTGCAGGACTTAAAGTCAATGCATTAATTGCCGAAATTAATATGGCTACTGCCAATGTTAAACCAAATTGTTTGTAAAATACACCAGCAGAACCTGTAATAAATGTAACAGGAATAAATACCGCCGACATAATTAAGGTAATAGATATTATCGCTCCGCTAATCTCGCTCATAGCATGAATGGTTGCTTTCTTAGCCGATTTTGCGCCTTGGTCTAGTTTGGCATGAACTGCCTCGACGACTACAATCGCATCATCGACCACAATACCAATGGCAAGAACCAAAGCAAAAAGAGTCAATAAATTAATCGTAAATCCGAATAGTTTCAAGAAAAAGAAAGTACCAATAATCGATACAGGAACTGCAATCGCCGGAATTAATGTTGACCTAAAATCTTGTAAAAAGATAAACACAACAATGAAAACCAAAATAAATGCTTCGATAATCGTATAGATTACCTTTTCGATAGACGCGTCTAGAAAATCATTGGCATTTAAGAAAGTATGATACTCTAATCCCGGAGGGAAATCCTTAGATGCTTTTTTTAATATGTCTTCACAAGCAATAATTAATTCTCGAGCATTAGATCCTGAAATCTGACTTATCGCTCCTCCCGAAGAAACTTTTCCTTGGGTGATTAATGAAGTGGTATAATCTAAAGCACCAAACTCGATATCGGCAACATCTTTTAAACGTAATAAACTTCCTTGTTTACCGCTTCTCAAAACAATGTTTTCAAACTCTGCAGGGTTTTCAAGTCTTCCTGTAAATTTTAGAGCATATTGTACCGATTCTTTACTGTTTTCTCCAATTTTTCCAGGTGCAGCTTCAATATTTTGTTCTTGTAATGCTTTAATAATATCGTCTGGAACTAATCCTTGATTTGCCATTGCATCGGGTTTTAACCAAATACGCATTGAATATTCCTGACTGCTATAAATTTCAGTTCCTCCTACTCCTTCAACACGTTTCATCTCGGGCATAATATTTATCCTCAAATAATTATCAAGGAATTTTTCGTCGTACTTTCCGTCTTTACTATATAACAAGAAACTAAAAGCGGTACTGCTTAACTGTTTGCTAGTTGTAATACCCGATTTAATAACCTCATTTGGTAACAAACTTGTAGCTTTAGTAACTCTGTTCTGAACGTTTACCGCTGCCATATCGGGATTTGTACCCTGTTTAAAGAATATGGTTATCGACGCGCTACCATTACTACTGGCGGTAGATGTCATATAGGTCATATTCTCGACTCCGTTTATTTGTTCTTCTAGCGGAACAATCACACTTTTCATAACCACATCGGCACTTGCTCCTTGGTAAGAAGCGGTTACAACAACTGTAGGTGGCGCAATTTCGGGGTATTGTGATATGGGCAGCGAAGCTAATCCTAGTAATCCTAAAATCACTATGATTATCGATATTACGGTGGATAATACCGGATTTTCTATAAATTTTCTAAACATGTCTTTTTAATTTTTTGATGAAGGAACTATCGGTGCGATTTTCACTCCATCCCTTAAATTCCCTATCCCATCTGTAATTATAGTATCTCCAGATTTTACGCCTTCGGTTACTACATATTCTTTTTCTGTTGAGGTGTTTCTTATTTTTATTTCGGTATTATGCACTACATTTTTTGCATCTACAGTAAATACAAAAAAGCGTCCCTGCAACTCAAATACTGCTTTTTTAGGAACTAAAATCGCAGCTTCAAACTGTGTTGGAATGACAATTGTGGCACTTGCTCCACTCCATAATTTACCTTCTGGATTTGGGAAAACTGCTTTAAAATTTGCCGAACCTGTACTTGCATTTAATACTCCGCTTAAAGTCTGGATTTTCCCTTTTGATGGATATGTTTCTCCATCAGCAGTTACTAATGAAACTTCGGGCATATTCTTGAATTTATCTTTTAATTGATTCCCTGAATATTGACTCAAAAAAGAGTTTAATTGTTGCTGACTTAAAGAAAAATAAGCAAAGATGTTTTTGGTATTAGCTACTGTAGTTAAAGGGTCTGGTGCCGAACTGCTTACTAAACTTCCTGTTTTAAATGGCAAGCTTCCTACAACTCCATTTATCGGGCTCACGATATTGGTAAAAGCTAGTTTGGATTTAGACGCAGATAAATCGGCATTTGCCTGACTTAATTCGGCTCTTTTTACTCGTTCAATATTTTTAGCAGATGTCAATTCATAGTTATTTATAATTTTCTTTTCTGCCAATGCTGCTGTTCTTTTAGTCTGGATAACGGCAGTTTCCAAACTAGCTTCGGCTGCAAGAACTGCTGCTTTCTTATTATTTACTTCCTGCAAATAACTATTGGCATCTATTTTAAATAAAGGTTGTCCTTTGGCTACAGCCGAACCTTCTTCTACATAAACCTGCTCTATATATCCATCTACTTTAGAGCGTATTTCAACAGTTTGTTCTCCCTCTAAAGTCGTTGGAAATTCGACTGAAACATTGGCTTTTTGTGCCTTTATCGTAAGCGTGGGATATGCTACTGGACTTTCTGTTTGTTCTGCGTTTTTAGAATTACATGAAACTATCAAAAGTGTTCCTATAATCAGTATTGCTATTCTTCTTTTCATTATTTCGTTTATTTTCTTTTGTAAATCATTAAAGGAGAACCTGCTTCTCCCCACATTAGGGTTTGTACATATTTAATTAATTGGCTTGTGACCAATACAAGAATTTCTTCGGGTATGGACGAATTGGCTTTAAGCACTACTTTTTGATTGATAAAAGCCGAAAATTCTATTTTTCTTATTCTTTCCATCCATAAAATTCCTTCGTGATTTCCAGTTGTCGAATACACCACTATCGATGCATGCGGAGCTAGTAATGAACTGATTAATACATACGCCCAAAGCGGAACTATGGCATCATTAGAACAAGTGATTACTACATCTTTTCCTTTATATTGGTTCCAATCGATATTAGCCATTTCTAATCGGAATGTCTTTTCTTGCAACATAAAATCTTCTATAAGAAATGGTACAATATCAAATATTATGAAATCATTTTCGATGGGTTTATACGACCGTAAATCGAGAGTTTGTATGCCAGAAGCATCTATTTTATTTATTATTTCCATATTTTGGATTATTAAAAAATTGAGTTATTTATTGAATTTTAATTTTTGAGTTTTGCTGATTTTTGGACATAGGTATCCCCCGCCCAACTTGAATACTATTTTTCTAGTATGTTGAGCATGCTATAAAAAACACTTTAACTAAAGGTTTTTGAGATTTCTAAAATCTATAATGGAGAGTATGTACTATTTGTAGATTTTCATTAACACATTCCAGTACGGAACGATATATACAGGTAAATTAATCCTATCATATGAACTAATGGGTGGTGATTGTAATTCTAGTACCATAATCTATAGTTTGTATTAATAATTTCTGTAACTCTCAATATTGATTGCTCTTAGGATAATAATATCTGGCAATGAGCTTTGATAAGTTATGCAAAATTAATATTTTTGCATAATAAAACAACTAAATACTTGTTTTATTAATTTATGACTACAAATAAGATTTTAATGTTGCTCAAAATGCGAGGTCCTCTTACGGCTCTCGAGATTGCGCATGAGCTTAAGATAACAAAGGAAGGCGTTAGACAACAACTACTTAAACTTGTTGAAGAAGATTTTATACATCCTCAAGAAGAGTCTAAAGGTGTTGGTAGACCTCAAAAAACTTTTAGCCTTACGGCGAATGGAAATTCGAAGTTTCCCGATACTCATGCTGAATTAACCCTAAAGCTGATTAACATTATTAACGCTATGGGCGGAGATACTATGCAAGCGGTTATTGATGTATATGAAGAAAGTGGGAAAAAGAAGTATCATGAAGAAATTGATACTATTAATGATTTGGAACAAAAAATAGAAAAACTTGTCGAAATAAGAACAAGAGAAGGTTATATGGCGGAATACGCTAAGAATGACGATGGGTATCTTTTTGTCGAAAATCACTGTCCTATTTGTGCTGCTGCTACAATTTGCCAAGGTTTTTGTTCTTCCGAATTAAATACATTTAGATCTGTATTAGGAAAAGAAGTTAGCATTAATCGTGTGAGTCATATCATTGCGGGCGAAAGAAGATGTGCCTATCAGATTAGTATTTAGTTTTTAGTGGCAGTTTACAGTATCAGTATTCAGTATTCAGTTTACAGTTACAGTTACAGTAAAACTTTGCGCTCTTTGCGGTTAATTTCTCTGCTACTGAAAACTGAAACTGAAAACTAAAAAAGCCCTTTCTAAACTTTAGAAAGGGCTTTTGATTGATTGACAATTAATTAAATTTAGTCCATTGAAACAACAATAAATTCACTTCTTCTGTTCAATTGGTGTTCTGCTTCGGTGCAAGGAACTCCATCGGAACAGTGATTTACTAATTGACTCTCACCATATCCTTTGGCGGTTAATCGATTAGATTTAATTCCGTTTTTTATCAACCATTGTTGGGTTGATTTGGCTCTTCTGTCTGATAATGCCAGGTTGTATTTGGCTGTTTGACGACTATCGGTATGGGAGCGAATATCGATTTTCATCTTCGGATATTGCTGCATTACCGCCAGGATTTTCTCTAGTTCGAAGGCGGCATCTTTGCGGATGATGGATTTATCTAAATCAAAATAAATGATAGGTATGTTTAGTGTTTTGGCCAAATCAGTTCCTACTGTGATTGGCTTGATGCGTTTTTCTAATTTTATATTTAGGTCTGTTTCTCCTGATTGTTCTTTTATGATTACTGGAGTTTCTATGGTTTCATAATCTTCTTTGGCTACTCTTACATGATAGGTTTTGTTACAATCTACCTTAAAGCTATATGTTCCGTTTGCTGCTGTTGTAACCTCGCCTATTGTTTTAAATTGCTCGTCGAGCAGGGTTACTTTGGCGTTCTCTAGTATGGCATTGGTTTCTTTGTCGCTTACTATTCCTTTTAGGGTTTGTTCGCAGTTTAGTTTTCTGGTTTGGGTTAGTTTGTAAATATCATCGTTGCCGTTTCCTCCTTCTCGATTGGAGGTAAAGTATCCTTTTTGGGTTTCACTATCGATGATAAATGCAAAGTCGTCTTGCTTGCTATTTATTGGTGCGCCTACGTTTTGTACTGTTGTAAAGGTGTTATCGTTGTTGTTATCATTGATTTTGGTAACGTATACATCGAGTCCGCCTAGTCCTGGTCGTCCGTCGCTGGCAAAATATAGCTGGTTGTCGTTTGCTATAAACGGGAAGGTTTCTCTGCCTTCGGTATTGATTGTTTTTCCTAGGTTTTCTGGTTTTCCAAAGCTTTTGTCGCTGTTTATCGTTACGCTATACAAATCGGATTGGCCCAGTGTTCCTGGCATATCGGAGGCGAAGTATAGTTTTTTCTCGTCATTGCTTAGTGCGGGATGTGCGGTGCTGTACTGGTCGCTATTAAATGGTAGTTCGCTTACGTTGGTCCATTTGCCATCGATTTGTTCTGCTTTATAGAGTTTTAACAGGGTGATTTTTTGGTTGTCTTTGCCTCTTTTTCCTTCCAGGTAGTTGTTTCTTGTAAAGTACATTGTTTTTCCGTCTTTGGTGAAAACGGGTGTGGATTCATTGAATTTGGAATTGATGTTCTTTTGAAATCGTTCTGGTGTTCCTAGTGTTCCATCGGCTTTTATTTCAGCGGTGTATAGGTTGGTGAAGGATTTATTGGTCCATTTGAATGTTTTTTTGGCTATGCCTCCGGTATCTCTGGCGGATGCAAATACGAGTTTGTTGTTGTAATAGGCGCTTCCGTAATCGGTTTGGGTGGAGTTGATTTTTGCGTCGGCTATTTCGTATCGCCCTGAGTTGGCTTTTATTTGCTCGAGGTAGTTTTTATTGTTTTCGAATAGTTCTCCTCTTTTATCGGCTGTCTTTTTTTTGTTGAAGCTCTCGAGGGTTTTATCTGCTTTGGCATAATCTCCTGTGGCTTTTAGGGTTTGTGCGTAGCGGTAGTAGTACTCGGGTTCTTGTTCTGGATTCATTTCAAAAAGGGCTTCGTACCATTTGGCAGCTTTGGTTAGTTCACCATTAAAGTAGTAGGCGTTACCTAGTCTTTGGAACATTTCCTGGTCTTTGTATCCTTTTTCGGCTACTCTTTCGTAGGTGGCAATGGCATCGATATAGGCGTATTGGTTATAGTCTTTATCGGCTTTGTGCTGGCTTGCGCTTTGTGCTCTTCCGTTTGGTGTTATCAGTACTAAAAGGAGGGTGAAGGTGATGGCTATATAGTTTTTTTTCATCTTTGATGGTTTTAGAAGAATCTTGGTGAGGTTATTCGGCTGTAATTATTAAAGAATTCGAATCGCAGGAATATCTCGTGGGAACCTGAGTTGTAGTTGTTCAGGCGGGTGGTTTCGCGGTCGTAGGCGTAGCCTAGATATAATCCGTCGCTTACCTGGAATCCTACCATGGCGCTTAGGGCTGCACTCCATCTGTAGGCGACTCCGGCTACAAATTTGTCATTGAACATGAAGTTGGCTGACAGGTCGACTTGTAGTGGGGAACCTTCGACCATTTTGGTGAGTACGGCTGGTTTGAATTTGATATAGGGGTCTAGATCGAATACGTATCCGGCTATTAGGTAGTAGTTGATTTTGTCTTTGAAGATGGCGATGTCGTTATCGTTGTATCTGTTAGTTTCGATAAAATTGGGTACGGATAATCCGATGTAGGCTTTATCGGAATGCCAGTATACTCCTGCTCCTATATTGGGGGTGAATTTGCTGTTTAGGTCTTGAAACTGTGGGTCGCCTTGTTGTTCTGGGTTTAGTTTACCGATGTCTAAATTGAACAGGTTGGCGGTGGCTTTGATCCCGAAGGATAGCTTGAAGGTTTCGGATGTGGGTACGGTATAGGATAAATCGGCCGAGAATGTGTTTTCGTTTGTTGGTCCTATTTTATCATTTACCAGGGATACTCCAAGTCCCAGGTTGCTATTGTTTAACGGGGTGTTTAGGGAAAAACTACTGGTTTCGGGTGCTCCATCGAGTCCTACCCATTGGGTACGGTATAGTCCAAAGATGCTCATGGCTCCTCTGGAACCGGCATAGGCTGGGTTTATATTGATGGTATTGTACATGTATTGTGTAAACTGGGCATCTTGTTGTGCATGGCTTACTGCGGAAAAAAACATAAAAACGATTACTAATTTTCTCATTTATTTTTCTTTTAAGAATGGCTTAGCTTTTTAGGGCTAAGCCGTTTCTATTTGTTTTTTACTTTTATTTATTGATGTATAAATATCCTGCTTCCTGGTGGGCATTGGACTCGCTGTCTTTGTATTTTAGTACGTAGTAGTACGTTCCTACTGGCAGTCCATCGGATTGTTTTACGGTGGTGCGTCCTTCGGACATTCCTCTAAAGGCGCGTTCTTCGTTGTTGTAGTGTTCGCGTTCGAATACTAAAACTCCCCATCGGTTGTATATCTCTACGGTATTCTCTGGATAACATTCTAGTCCCTGGATGTAGAATCTCTCGTTCATGGAATCTCCATTTGGTGAGATGGCATTGAAGACTTTTATTACGCAGCCTTCTATTGGGGATACCGTTGGGTTGTCGTCTACATTACTGGTGTAATCGGATTTGTCTTCTACTGTGATTCCGTTGGCACTGGTTCCAAATGCGGTGGCCTGGTTGCTTATTTTTCCGGCATTGATGTCGGATTGTTTGATTACATATACGCCTATAAAGGTGTGTTCATCGGTTTCATTTACGCCTAATGTGATTGGGCTTCCTGTCATAACTAGTCCTGGAAGTGGGTCGCTAACTGTTACGTTTGTCAGCGGGGTGTTTCCGGTATTGGTTATCTTGAAGGTATAGGTGATCGTTTCTCCTGCATTGGCATAACCGCTTTTGTTTTCGTCATTGAATGTGGCTGTTTTTATTACGGCTATCGATGGTACGGCTACAAAAATGGTTACTTTGGCGCTTACACAATTTGTTTTGTTTATGGCATCACAAATTTGGTAGTTTAGTGTATAGGTACCTCCTGGTGTATTTGGCGCTACATCTATTGTTCCGTCTTCGTTTAATGTGATTCCTGATAATACGGTTAGGCTTTTTATGGTTACAACGGCTGGGTTGTTTATTCTGCTTCCGTTTAATTTATCATTGTCTAATACATTAATTGCTTCTAGTGTTCCGTTTATTCCGTCTGCAAAGAGTACGTTATCATCTGTTGCATCTATCACCGCTGCTCCTACTACAACTACTGAAGTTACTTCATCACAGTTTGTCGGATTGGTCACTTCGCATATTTTGTAGGTTACATCATAGTTTCCTGCTGGTGTATTTGGAGATACGGTTACTGTTCCATCTGGATTTAGTGTGAGTCCTGTTGGTACAGTTACTGGCGTTAGTTTTACTTCGCCTGGATTGGTTCCAATTACTAC
>NZ_NCWQ01000023.1:0-73554 GCF_002156885.1 Flavobacterium sp. AJR
AAAATGACAAAAAAACTAACTTTTTATCAATCCATTAACAAATTTTATGTTTTTATCTAAATAAAAATCTGCTTTCTGACTTGTTTTCGGAATATTACTAAAATCATCAGTATATGTTGCCCCTTTAGCATCATATTCAAAATGACCGTAATAATTTTCTAATTCACCAACTTCGGTAATGTAAGCAGTGAAACAAATTTTATTTTCAATCAATTCTTCTTTGTATTGTGCGGCAAAATTCGTGATTATTTCAATACCATCATAATTTATTTTGATGTTTTTATACATAAAATCATAAAAAACGACTTTATTTTGTGAAATATTCAAATATTTATTAATTCCATTGACAACTATATCGTTTTCGCTTAGTGCTTTAAATCCAGTAATTAAGGCGAAAAATATATACTTCCTAGTAACTTCTCTTTCATAATCATTCGGATAATGCCCCGCCTCAAATAAAATTGTAGGCACTCCCAGATATTGGAACGTATCTCCTATGCAATTAATATTAAAAGAATCATCAAAACGCCCTACTTGCCCAGGGATATACTGCTGCAGAACATCATTCATAGCAACAATCAGATCTATAGCCTTTGTACGGGACTCATTTATCTCTCTCTCTTCATTATATGCAGGTGCCAGAAACGAAACCGTAGCAGGCTTTCCTGTGTCTCCTGCGCCAAAAATAGTACGCTGATCATGCAGGTTATAACAATAATGAGGTTTAAACGCTTCAAAAGCAGCTCTTAATACCTTACTCTCTGGCTGAGTTAACTGTTGTGAATCACGATTTAAGTCGACTTTGTTAGCGTTTTCTCGGGTATATAACTTCGCACCATCGGGGTTTAGTATAGGAATGGAATAAAAAGTAAAGGTTTCTAGCATTTTATTTGCAAAATCCGAACCGCTATTTAAGACATTAATAAAGTCAAATAAGGCTTTTGTGGTCGTGCTTTCGTTTCCATGCATTTGCGACCAAAGGTAAATTCGTGTTTTACCAGACCCAATTTCGTAACTATATATAGGTTGATCCAAAACCGATTTACCAACAATCTTAACTTGATTATTAGTATTTAATTTGTCTAATAAGGGAGTAATAGCATCTAGTGTAAGATACCTTCCTTGAATACTTTGTTCTTTATGTAAGCTAAATAATTCTTCTAAATTCATGTCGTATTGTTTGGTTTACAAAAGTAAACATCTTTATTTTTACAATTGTAAACAATTAAATTTTACCATAATCTACATTTGTAAACGCTTATTTTCTCGAAATAACCTCCATTTCCCTTGGTTTTGGTGACATTTGTTACCTATTTACAAAAACACACTTACAACACTAAATACTAACAACTTATATAACATTACATGAAGTCATATAATCAGTAAAATAGCTAGAATTAGGCAATTTACAATTGTATAATTGGTGCTTCGGTATATTTTAGTTACATTTGTAAACCATCTTAATTTAAAAAACAATTTACAATGGTAAACATCGAGGATTTTATAAAAAGATTGGAAACCATACTCGATTATTATGGTTTAAATGCTTCTTCTTTCGCAGACAAAATTGGGGTGCAACGCTCTAGTATGTCTCACCTACTTTCTGGCAGAAACAAACCTAGCTTAGATTTTATATTAAAAATTATTGAGATTTTTCCCGATGTAGATTTGTATTGGGTCTTGAACGGAAAAGGTACTTTTCCTAAAAGTGAAAATATCGAAGTGGTTACAAATTCAATTCCACAAGAAATTGAAAAACCCATCGCTCCTATTTTTCCAACTAAAAGCTTTATCCCCGAAGACCTATTCTTAGAAATAGAAAATCCAACGGAGAAAAAACCAATTGAAAAAAATACTCCTGAAATAAAAAACGTAATTCCTAATTCTTCTTCTTCCGAAGAAATAGAAAAAATTGTGCTTTTTTATAAAAATGGAACTTTTAAAATTTACACTCCTTAAAAAATAAGCGAGCCCTTTTCGATTTTTGTAAGACAGGAAAAAACATCCTCTACACTACCTCTCTTCTGTCTTACTCTCAAACTATTACTGCAAAATCAAGACTTGTTTACAAAAGACACTTCTAAAACAAAGTAATTTTTGTTTAACCTAAAATTGTACGATATTTTCCTATAATTAATCCTATTCTTACATATTGCTTTTTTTGTCGCAATTTGTCCATTTTATTTGTTGTTTATCGATTTTATTTGTAACATTGATACGGCTTAAGAAAAACATATTTTAACAATAATATCTTATTATTATCTATTTAAATAGTATTTAAATATGATATTTTTATTCATATTAGCTAAATGTGTTTTATAATGAAAATAATTAACAAGTGTTTAATTCTATATTTTCAACCAAAAAAACAACCAATTTATGAGGAAAAAATTCCTTCTTGCCGTGTGGTTTTCATTTCTTTTCGGTGCCATCTTAGTTTTGTTCTGGCAAAATGAATACCAATACAGTTTACCTACACCCGTCCCAAAAAATCATCACGATATTGCTATGGGATCTCACATTAATCTTGGAAAACAGTTTACTACTAAAAATAAACCTGTTTTCATCCATTTTTTTAATCCCGATTGTCCATGCTCCCGTTTTAACGTGCCACATGTAAGTGAATTAATAAAAAAATATGGAGATAAGATTAATTTCAATATCGTAGTTCTCAACAAAGTAAAAAATTTCACAGTAGAAGAAATTCAAGACAAATTTGATTCTAAGGTTCCTGTTTTCTTTGATAATGATATTGCTGAAAAATGCGGTGTGTTCTCTACACCTCAAGCGGTTCTTATTGATGCTTCCCAAAATTTATATTATCGAGGAAATTATAACAAGACAAGATATTGCACTGATGCAAATACTAATTATGCACAAATGGCAATTGATTCTTTATTAATCCAAAACAACAAACCTTCTTTTGATGCTTTGGCTCTTAAAGCTTATGGATGTTCATTACCTAAATGTACTAAATAAATCTAACCTTAACCAATTTCTAATTACTATGAAAACAAAAGCAAGTTTGAATGAACGAGATTACCTGCACAATTTTATGTCTACGATGACACAAAAATCTGACACCATTATCAACTATGTTCTTGCGTTCTATTTCCTCTTCGGAATAGCTTTGGCATTTAAATATGATACATGGGAAATTGGAGTTGGTGTTGGAGCACTTAATCTCATCGCCTATTATTCTGCAAAATTTTTTCTCAAAAAATCTAAATTCTACCAATACGTTCTCTCTGTAGTTCTGGCTATATTTATGGCGCAGTATATTTACCAAATGCATGGTTTGTTCGAAATGCATTTTACAGTATTCATCGCCAGTACGATTTTGATTATTTATCAGAACTGGAAATTACAAATTCCGCTTACGCTTTTAGTTGTACTTCATCATGGAGCTTTGGCTTACTTGCAAAATTTTGTTTACAATGATGCTAATGGTCCTCAAATATATTTTTCACAAGTTAATTTTGATATAGAAACTTTTATCATTCACGTTGTCCTTGCTGCTGTTGTATTTTTTATGAATGGCTATTGGTCTTATTATTTTAAAGAACATAGTGAAAATCATATTTCTAAAATTTCTGATGAATACGAATTGGAAAATATCAAATTGGCATCGGCAAAATATAGTTCTCTCTCTGCAAACAATGAATTTAATAGTTTTATTTATAAAACGTCACAAGATTTAAAATCACCTGTACACTCCGTACTCACTTTAATCGAAGTTTCTAAAGGGCAAACCGACAATGAGAAACTCCTTGGTTATTTTGAAATGATTAAAGAAAATACAAAAAAAATAGATGGCTTGGTCAATGATATCCACGGTAAATCGGCAAACCATATGGCGAATTAAACTTTTTATTTCCAAATTTTAGGCGTATTTGTTATTTCCCCCCAAATCAATTAGTAACCTTAACCTCTATTTTATGGCAGAATATGATTTTCAATCAGCAAATAAAACACTGATTACCTGGAAAAAATCTTTTGATGATTTTTTAAAAAACAACATCGCGCTAAATCCAAGGGATATGGTAGTATCTGAAACTGGTTTTGGCAAAGAAGTTGAAAAATTATTAAGCAAACACAGCACCAATGCAACCGTTAAAAACCTCGACTTTCAATACAAGAAAATCATTCATATTGCAAGCAATATCCAACATTTGAGATTGGTAAATGATGATACGCTGCCTGATTGGCTAGAAGATGAATTAGGCACGGTTTTCCAGAAAATAAATGACCTATTAGCAACTTTAGAAAAAGAATTTAACTAAGCACTACTTTATAAAAAATATCACACCTTTTATAAAAAAAAAACCAACTCATATATTAACTTAAAATAAAAATTTATGGAAACAAGAACTACTCGCCCGACTCCATCTGATAGAGAAGTTGATTGGAACAAAACTAAAGTACTGCTAAGTAAAACAGATACAAAAGGAACAATTTTATATGCAAATGAAGCCTTTATAGACGTGTCAGGTTATGATGAGTTTGAACTAATTGGGCAACCTCACAATGTTATACGACACCCCGATATGCCTAAAGTAATTTTTAAATTCTTGTGGGATAATATTAGAGCAAGCAAGAACATACATGCTATTATCAAAAACATGTCTAAAACTGGTAGATACTATTGGGTAATTACCGATTTTAAAATAATTGCCGATTCAGATGGAGAAATTGCGGGATTCTTTGGAACAAGAAAATCTGTTCCTGAAGCCATTATAGTAAAGTTTATAGAGCCTTTGTATAAAAAGTTAATACATATTGAGGAAGCTAGCGGAGTTAAAGCCTCTGAAGAATATTTAATAGGTTTTCTGGAGGAACGCAACAAAACGTACATGGAATATGTAGATCATCTTGTAGCTACCGGAAAAGACGATAAAGAAAAAGTGAAAAAAGGCTTTTTTAAAGGCTTTTTTGAGAAAAAAGACGTCAAAAAAAAATAAACGAGCACCTCGTTTAAATAAAAAACACAATTTCCGATACCACTAAAGAAAATTGTGTTTTTTTTATATCCAAAAGAAAGCCACTGAGCATTTTTTTATAATTGAAATCCATTTTCTGGAATTTTCCCCACTACGCCTTTATAATGTTGTTTTAAAACTTCCATATCAGCTTCATAATTTCCTGTCGGATAAAAAGGTTTTCCGAGATTAACCTCTTTTTTACCCCAATCAAAAGCTACAGGAACTATAGGCACATTTGCTTTTAGGGCGATGTAATAAAATCCTGTTCTAATTTCAGAAACTTTTTTGCGAGTTCCTTCTGGAGCAACTGCTAATCGAAAAGTTTCTTTTCTATCAAAAATGGCTGCAATAGAATCGACTTTGTTCAAACCTCCTGAACGATCCAGCGGCTCTCCTCCTGCACTTCTAAAATAATATCCAAAAGGAAATTTAAATAATTCCTTCTTTCCAACCCAATTCATTTCTAATCCTGAAATACCTCGGGTAAAAATTCCTAAATAAAAATCATGGTTACTTGTATGTGGCATTACCATTAATACACATTTTTTAACCTCAGCATTTTCAACCCCTACAATTTTCCATCCCATCAACTTCAGAAAGATGAATTTATATAATTGTTTCTTCATTATTTTATTTTAACCTGCAAAATAAATAATTTAAATCTTAAATTTGGTAAAAACGCATACGAATGATTAAGAAAATATTCAGTTACCTGGTTCCTATAAAAATATTTGAAAAAAAATCTGCCCGCAGTAAAGCAATCGAAGTTACTTGGGCAAATGGAGAATTAGTTCTAGATTCCGAAAATACCAATTACTCTTACGGAAGTTTGCAACGCATTCTAAGATATGGTTTAAAAAATATTGGTTTCGAAAAGATAACTCCAATGAAACATATTTTACTTCTTGGTGTTGCCGGAGGAAGTGTAATCAAAACATTGGTCGATGAAATAAAATACAAAGGTAAAATCACCGGAGTCGAAATTGATCCCGAAATGATTCAGGTTGCCAATAAATATTTTAATCTAAATAAAATAAAACAACTCGAAGTTATTATTGATGATGCTTTCGAATTTGTTTTAAAAACAAATAAAAAATACGACCTGATAATCATCGATGTTTTTGAGGACACTACGATGCCAAATTTTTTATTTGAAAGTTTCTTCAGTAATAGAGTTTGTGATCTTTTAAAAAATAGCGGTTTTGTACTTTTCAATACCATGATTCTGGATGAGAAGCATAATGTGCGAAACCAAAAATATATCTCGGAGATAAACAATGACCAACATACTGTAAAAATGCTTCCTCGAATCGAAGAACACAATGAATTGATAATTATTGAAAAACTAGCTTAGCGGTAAATTTATTTAACGAGTTGTTTATTGTCTACGAAGGAACGCGGATTAAGCGGATTTACAAAAGTAAAGACGCGGATTTAAAACGGATTTTCAAAAACAATCCCAATCCCTTACTAATCCCAAAGCGTCGGTACGAAAAAAATCCGTTTTTAATCTGCGTTTTCGCCTTAGCGAATCCGCTTAATCCGCGTTCCTTCCACAAAGTATTAAATAGAATATTAAAAAAAGTAAAATATATGCCCTCATTAGAAACTACTTTAAAAAAATTAGCTCCAGCAAAAGTAATTGATGCTACAATCGGTTATGCTCAGTATATGCCTTTGGATTTATCAATCACAAATCAGGATTTAGCAAACAACAAGCCACAAACTGCTGTCGATTTTGAGAATTATATCGATAATTTATTAGCTCATGCCAATGCAAAAGTGGCTTTTGGCGGGTATTTAGAGGAGCGTAATCTATACAAACGAAGTGAAAATTTCAATAATTCTGCTGCACCAGAACGTAATATTCATATTGGTGTCGATTTATGGATAAAAGACTCAACTCCAGTATTGGCAGCGTTTAACGGGACAGTGCATAGTTTTAAAAACAATATTGGTTTGGGTGATTATGGCCCTACAATTATCCTGAAACATGATATCGAAAATCATATTTTCTATACTTTATACGGGCATTTATCGTTAGAAAGTATAGAGAATCTTAAAGTTGGAGATGTTTTTATTCAAGAACAAATTTTGGGCACTTTAGGAGAATCAAATGTAAATGGGGATTATGCACCACACTTGCACTTTCAGATTATAAAAAATATTGGAGATAATTTTGGCGATTATCCAGGTGTTTGCAGTAAAATCGACGCAGATTATTATGCTAACAACTGCCCAAATCCCAATTTAGTATTAAAAATAACATAAAGAACGATGAAAAAAGTACTATTTATTCTAAGTTTGCTTCTGTTGATTGGTTGCAAATCTAAAACAGGAGGAAACAAAACAGAGGATTTAAAAATATCAAAAGTTTTACCTACAGAAGTAGATAATAGCCAACAAAAAAAGGCCTACGATTTAGGAAAACGAGTTTTATTGACTTGTAATACCTCAAAATTTAAGCCTTTTAACGAAACTGAAGTTACGCCATCGGTTATGGCAAATACAACAGAAGAACGATTGACAAAAACATGCCAGAAATTCCGACAATGGTACGGAGCATTTAAAGATCTTAAATTAGATGGTGTTTACAAAACCAAACACGAAACCATCTACAGATACAGAGCTTTATATGAAAAAAAAGTAGCCAATAAAGAACTTCGCGTGTATGTAAACGAAGACAATCTGATTTCTGCCATAAAATCGTTGGACTGGGACGAAACATTCGAGTCAAATTTAATTGAAAAATAAAACCTTATGAAATGAGCATTACCGAAAATTGGTCGCAAATACCAATGAAGATATGCGAATTCCATATTCCTTTAAAAAACAAATACTATCTACATATGAATTATAAAACACTACTGATTTTACCCTTTTTTTTCTTATCCATTTTGGTTAATGCTCAGGAGTCGCTTAATTTTAAAGGAAAAACATATCCAGCTACCCAATCTTGGGATTTTATCTGCGAAAATTATGCTTTATCTGGCGAAGCCAATGTGCAAATTGCAAAAACAGAAACGGGAGGTCTCTTAAAACTTAGTGTTGCCACAACAGATCCTAAATTACAAATTACAGGCGTTGCCTATATTTACTTAGTAGACAATACGATTATTGTATGTATTGATAAAAAAAATACTGAAGCTGCCGAAAATAAAACGGCAAATTATTACAATCTTTCGGCTATTGAAATGAATAAACTAAAAAAAACTGATATACAATCTATTAGATTCAATATAACAGGGACTGCAAATAAGTTTAGTAGTCAAATTGGTAATTTTACTGCCGTAAATAAGAAGTCTTATTTTTCGACCAAATTTGACAAAACTAAAAAAAGCTTTGATACCGCAACAGAAATTCAAGGTTTATAAGCTTATTTTTGGAGTAAATAGTCAATAATTCTGTACATTTATATTCTAATTAGATTAAAAATGACTGCAAACGAAGCCACAATTACGAAATTTTATACTGCATTTGCTAATGCCGACGCAGCCAAAATGAGCGAATGTTACCATCCTAAAGTACAATTTCGTGATCCTGCTTTTGGTTTATTAAAAGAGAATCAGGTTTCTAAAATGTGGGAAATGCTACTTAAAAAAAGCAAAGGAAACATAAAAATAGAATTCTCGGATGTAAAAGCCGATGATTTTGTAGGTTCAGCGCATTGGGTTGCTACTTATAACTTTAGCAAAACAAACAGAAGGGTAATCAATAGTATTTCTGCCGAATTTCAGTTTCAGGATGGCTTAATCATCAAACATACCGATACCTTTGATGTCTGGAAATGGTCAAAACAAGCATTTGGTATTACAGGATACTTATTGGGCTGGACAGGTTTTTTTCAGAAAAAAATACAAGAACAAGCCTTACTATCACTTCACAATTATCAAACTAAGAAATAATGGCACATCTCGAGACCTTAAGAGCTCTTTTTAACCGAGATCTTAATAAATTAAAACTCGAAATAGAATCTTATCAAAACGAAGCTAAAATCTGGCTCGTAAGCGAACAAATTCTAAATTCGGGTGGTAATCTATGTTTGCACTTAATTGGCAATTTAAACACTTATATAGGCGCTGCATTGGGTAATTCTGGTTATATCAGACATCGAGAATTAGAGTTTTCTCTAAAAAATATCCCAAAAGCAGAATTAATAGCTAAAATTGAAGAGACAATTAGTGTTGTTGATACCGCTTTAAGTAATTTATCCGAAGAAGATTTGGAACATGAATTTCCTGTATTTGTTTTTGAAGGTAAAAATTCTACCGATTTTATCCTAACACATCTCACCACTCACCTCGCCTATCATTTAGGACAAATAAACTATCACCGCCGATTATTGGACGCGTAAAATGGTTGATCGATAAATAATTTAAACCATTAAGAAAAATTAAGCTTTTACTGTTATTTTAAATTTCTTAAAATATTCTTTAAAAACTGCAACTTGGCGACTTTATGAGATTCAATAATCACTACTTGCCTTTCTAATAGCATTCTTAATTTTTCTTAATTTTTCTTAATTTCTTAATGGTAAAAAATATCAAAAAAAAATAGCTTCGATTGAAGCTATTTTTTTGTTTTATGATACAAACCAACCTGCGACTAATTCGTCTTCGAATGAAGTTACATTTTCATGTATAAACTCATTGGTTTCTTTATTGTATTCGTAATCCAAAGCCCATTCTTTATGATTTTTGGCTAATTCTTTGATGCTTTCGCAAACAAAAGCAATCTCCTCATTGGTAGTAGTAGGATGTATCGACATTCTTATCCATCCCGGTTTACGGATTAAATCTCCAATAGTGATTTGGTCAATCAGCTTACTAGACGTTTCTTGGTCAACATGTAACAAAAAGTGTCCGTAAGTACCTGCACAACTGCAACCTCCTCTGGTTTGGATTCCGAATCTGTCATTTAATATTTTTACACCTAAGTTAAAATGTAAATCTTCGATAAAAAACGAAACTACTCCTAAACGTTCCTGATGTTGTCCTGCTAAGATTTTAATATTCGGAATATCATTTAGTTCATTAAACACATAATCTACGATTTCATGCTCACGTTGTAACATGTTATCTACTCCCATTTGTTCTTTTAGCTCAATTGCCAAAGCAGTTTTTATAACTTGCAAAAAGCCAGGAGTTCCGCCATCTTCACGGTCTTCGATATTATCTATGTATTTATGCTCACCCCAAGGATTTGTCCAGCTTACTGTTCCTCCTCCAGGACAATCCGGAATCATGTTTTTATATAACTTTTTATTAAAAACTAAAACTCCCGATGTTCCAGGGCCTCCTAAAAATTTGTGTGGAGAAAAGAAAATCGCATCCAAATACGCTTCTGGATCTTCTGGGTGCATATTTATTTTTACATACGGTCCAGAACACGCAAAATCTACAAAACAAACTCCATTATGTTGGTGCATTAACTTAGCAGCTTCATAATATGGTGTTTTTATCCCTGTTACGTTAGAACAAGAAGTGATCGAAGCTATTTTGTAAGCTCGGTCTTTATATTTATCTAATAAAATTTCTAAGCTTTCAAGGCTAAAAAGTCCTTTTTCGCAAGCAGGAATAATTTCGACATCGGCAATCGTTTCTAACCAACTCGTTTGATTTGAGTGGTGCTCCATGTGAGATATAAAAACAACTGGTTTTTTATCAGCTGGTATAGTTGTAAAATCCTTTAGGTTTTCAGGGATTTTCAAGCCCAAAATACGCTGAAATTTATTAACAACACCAGTCATTCCTGTTCCATCAGTAATTAAAATATCATCCTGATTGGCATTAACATGACGCTTAATGATATTTCTGGCATGATGGTACGCTTTTGTCATGGCAGTACCTGACACAGTGGTCTCAGTATGCGTATTTGCGACAAAAGGTCCAAATTGGTTTATAATTTTCTCTTCAATCGGTCTATATAATCGTCCGCTGGCAGTCCAATCGGTATAAATTATCTGTTTTTTACCATAAGGAGAGGTAAATTCCTGGTCGATTCCAATGATATTTTTACGAAAATCCTGGAAATAAGCTTCTAAAGCCGTGGTATTGTTTTTGATATTCATTATAAACTGATTTGATGACAAAGGTATATATTTTTTATATAATTGTGAATTTGTTAATACTTAAGTGAAAACTGTACTACAATTTCTGTTATTTTTAAATAAACACCTCTTAAACAGGTTTCTTTTTAGCAAAACCAACAAATTAGAATTAAATTTGAGTATCTATTTTAAATATGTTACTCATTATCAACAAAGAACAATAATTATTTAAATTATATATTATGAAAAACTTATCTATAGCTACTTTTGGAGGGGGCTGTTTCTGGTGTATTGAAGCAGTTATTCAACGCCTAAAGGGGATAATATCAATAAAATCGGGCTATGCCGATGGTCATATCAAAAACCCAGCTTATCGCGAGGTTTGTACTGGGAGAACAGGTCATGCCGAAGTTATTCAGGTCACTTTCGACCCCGAAATCATTTCATACCATGACTTAATTGCCATTTTTATGACGAGTCATGACCCAACGACATTAAACCAACAAGGAGCTGACAGAGGGACACAATACCGCTCTATCATTTTATACCATAATGAGGAACAAAAAGTAATTGCAGAGCAAGTTTTTGAAGCTGTAAAACCTCTTTATGCTGATCCAATCGTAACTGAATTAAAACCTTTTGAAGTGTTTTATGAAGCTGAGGAAGATCACCAAAATTATTACAACAATAATCAGGAAGCTGGTTATTGCCGAATGGTAATCGACCCTAAAGTGCAAAAACTAAGAAAAATGTATGCCGATAAACTGGCATAAACAAGCACGTATTACTGTTATTGAAATTAAATAAAATGAAAAAATTAAATATACATAATCGGTTTACTGCCGAACTACCTGAAGATCCACTAAGTACTAACGAAATAAGGCAGGTTTTAAATACTTGTTTCTCTTATGTTAACCCACGAATTCCTGCTGAACCTAAGTTAATTCACGCTTCTGAAGCTGTGGCTGAGTTAATCGGGCTTTCGCCAAAAGACATTCAATCAGAATCATTTCTGAATGTTTTTTCGGGTAAAGAAGTTTTACCAACCACGCATCCATACGCTATGTGTTATGCAGGGCATCAATTCGGGAATTGGGCGGGACAATTAGGAGACGGTAGAGCGATTAATTTAACCGAAGTTGAACACAATGACCAGTTTTATACTTTACAGCTTAAAGGAGCAGGAAAAACACCTTATTCGAGAACTGCCGATGGTTTAGCAGTTTTACGTTCCTCTATACGAGAACATTTATGTAGCGAAGCCATGTTTTATTTAGGAGTTCCTACCACTCGTTCCCTTGCTTTAATGTTATCTGGTGACGAAGTATTGCGCGATAAACTATATGATGGTAATCCTGCTTATGAAAAAGGGGCAATTGTATGTCGTGTAGCACCGTCATTTATTCGTTTTGGAAGTTTTGAGATGCTAACGGCACGTAATGAACTTAAAAATCTTAAATCTCTTACCGATTATACTATCAAGTATTATTATCCTGAGATAACCGAGGAAGATCCTAAGAAGTCTTATATCCAGTTTTTTAAAGCTGTAGCTGATAAAACCCGTAAGATGATTCTGGATTGGCAACGTGTAGGTTTTGTACATGGGGTCATGAATACCGATAATATGTCGATTCACGGCTTAACAATAGATTTTGGACCTTATGGTTGGTTAGAAGATTATGATCCGAATTGGACACCAAATACTACCGATAATCAACATAAAAGGTACCGTTTTGGCAATCAGGCAAATGTTGCTAAATGGAATTTATTTCAATTAGCAAATGCATTATACCCATTAATCAATGAAGCCGAAGGTTTAGAGAGTATATTAGAATCATTCTCTGATTCATTTGATGAAGAATATAAAGAAATGATGCTAAGCAAATTAGGAATTTCTACATCAAAAGAAATTGATGATAAAATTATCTTAGATCTAGAAACCAACTTGCAATTATCTGAAACAGATATGACTATCTTTTTTAGAAATTTAAATAAAATCAAAAAAGAACAATCTGCAGAAGAAGCATTTGCTTGCATTCAGGATGCTTTTTATAAACCTAAAGAAATTAAAGGTACTATTTTAAATACTTGGCTAGAATGGTTCTCGGTGTATTTAACGCGTTTAAATACTGAAAAAACATCCGATGAAGAACGTGCTGCAAGCCAAAACAAAGTAAATCCTAAATATGTATTGCGTAACTACATGGCTCAACTAAGTATTGATGCTGCCGATGAAGGTGATTATTCTCTAATAGAGGAATTACATTTATTACTTAAAAATCCTTACGATGAACAACCAGAATACGAAAAATGGTTTGCCAAACGTCCAGATTGGGCAAGAGACAAAGTAGGCTGTTCTATGCTTTCTTGTAGTTCTTAGCTATTTTTTGTCACAATCCGAGCGCAATTTCATTAAATAAAGGGAATATTTATAATGCTTTGTCGAATTAAATCTCTCGCTAAGTCGCAAAAACGCAAAGAAAGAATGTGTAAACTTTGCGCTTTTGCGGCTTTGCGAGTAAAATTATAGCCCAAAAAGCTTAACTTAATAACATTGCGCTCGGATCATGGCAATATTTTTCTATTTCGAAGTAATACAATCTACAATCATATTGGCATGAACACGGGAATTCTCAATAAACCATTTATGAGTTTCCATTCCGCCACACACAACACCTGCCAAAAACAATCCTGCAACATTGGTTTCCATTGTTTCGGGATTGTATATTGGTACTTTTCTTTCATCATCAGATAATTGAATTCCCATTTTTTCCAGAAACGTTAAATCTGGCTTATAACCAGTAAGTGCCAAAACAAAATCATTTTCGATAGTTACTTTTCCGTTTGGAGTTTCAATTTCAACTTCATTCTCTCTGATTTCAGTAATATTCGATTCAAAATAAGCTTTTATACTTCCTTCGGCTATTCTGTTCTCTATATCTGGTTTAACCCAATATTTTACACGATTGTTTATTTCGCTTTTGCGAATTACCATCGTAACATTAGCTCCTTTTCGCCAACATTCTAAGGCTGCATCTACAGATGAATTATTTGCGCCTACAACAAGAACATTCCTAAAAGCATATTCATGTGCCTCTTTGTAATAATGGCGCACTTGTGGCAACTCCTCGCCTTTTACATTCATATAAATCGGAATATCATAAAAGCCTGTTGCAATAATTACATTCTTGGCTTCATACAATGCCTTATTTGTGGTTATTTTAAAAAGCGAATTTTCTTGCTTGATAACTTGGGTCACATTTTCGAATAAATGAATGGAGAAGTCAAAATAACGATGAATATTGCGATAATACTCCAATGCTTCTTGTCGGCCTGGCTTGGGAGCCAAGCAATTAAAAGGTATATCTCCTATTTCTAGTCTTTCGGCTGTAGAAAAAAATGTCATATACAGCGGATAATTAAAAATACTGTTTACAATTGCTCCTTTTTCTATAATTAAATACTTTAAATTTTTCTTTTGTGCTTCGATCGCGCAGGCTAAACCTATTGGTCCTCCTCCTACTATAATCAAATCATATGCTTCAATTGTCATAAACATTATTCTTTATTCCATTCTGAGAACGGATGCTTGCTTAAATAAGAATTATAATATCTTGGATCACTGGTTACTTCTTCTCCTAACCAATCTGGTTTATCAAACGTGTCTGTTTCTGATTCAAGCTCGATTTCGGCAATTATCAACCCCTCATTTTCTCCATAAAACTCATCTACTTCAAAAACATGGTTTCCTGATTTTATTTCGAATCGTGTTTTCTCAATTTTACCTTTCTCGCACAATTTCAATAATTCTTGTGCTTCGTCCAGCGGAATTTCATTTTCCCACTCAAATCGTGACATTCCACTATCACTTCCTATTCCTTTTATAGTAATAAACCCTTTCGTGCCTTTTATACGTATACGTACTGTTCGCTCTGGTTCGGAGCTTAAATATCCCTGAGCAATTCGATTTTTGGCGAAAGCCTGTTCTTTAAAATCGGTTGTTTTAACTAAAAATTTTCTTTCTATTTCGACCATCATATCCATAACTAAATTCAGTTAGCAAGTTACTCATTTTAATTAATTGGCGAATTAAGATTTTCTCCTTACAATTATTCAAATTAATTGTTAATTTTAAAAAGTAAGTAAATTCTTAAACATAAAAAGAGGTTATTTTTAACAATAATATTAAAATAACTGATTAGTAACGTTTTGCATTTATTTTTTTGTTAAATTTGAGAGAATTTTAACTCATAAAAATTATGTCTAAAAAAACACTTTATCTCTTAGGCATTGTAGTCACAATTATCTTAGGTACATTCCTGTATCTGAAATTTTGCTGCAATTGCTGTACGAAAGAACCCGCAGACGATATCGAAAAAGTAGTTGTTATTAAAGAAACGGTCACGGAGATTGTTCCTTTTGTAATTAATGGTACCGGTATTGACTACCGCAGTAGCGACAATCTGAAGTTCCTGAAGAATAGTGCTTCGGTGATTACACCAGTTAAAGACTCTGTTAATATTGGTATTGAAAAACTGAAAACTTTCTTAGATGCCAATCCAGAGCAAAAGGTTACCATAACTGGATATGCGACTACCGATGAAAAGAACACCACTACGTACCCTAATCTTGGTATTGCAAGGGCAAATGATGTTAAAAATTATTTTGTATCAAAAGGGCTATCGGCTGGAAAGTTTAATACTAATGGTGAAATAATCGATAGCTGGAAAACAAGTGGAGATACGCTATTAGGTCCAGTTTCTTTCGAAATTAATACTTCGACGGATTCGGTTGCAACAAAAACAGATGGTGAAGATTTTGCTGCTTTAAAAACCAAAATAAATGCTGATCCTTTGGTTCTTCATTTTAATACCAATAAATCCAATAATAATCTAAATGCTGCCGATCGTCAGAAAATTAAAGACATCTCGTATTACATTCTTCATGTAAATGATGGCGCATTATTGGTTGTTGGGCATTCTGATAATGTTGGAAACCGTGAATCGAATGTTGTGTTAAGCCAAAAACGTGCTGACTTTACTAAAAACTATTTGTCTAAAAACGGCATTGATGGTAGTAAAATCGAAACTCAATCAAAAGGTCCAGATGAACCTGTAGGAGATAATACAACCGCCGATGGTAAAGCAAATAATCGTAGAACTGTAGTTACAATAAAATAATTAATCCAAAAAAATAACATTATGAATATACCTTGTATCTTAATACCAGCTTTAGTTGGGTTAATCTGTGGAATTTTAGGTTACTTGATAGGAAAAATGGCTTCGAAAGGAAACGATTCTGATTTGCTTTCTTTACAAGCTGATTTAGACGCTTGCAGAGCTAATACTAAGAACTTAAATGCCAAAATATCTTCGCTTGAAGCAGATTTAGCAGCTAAGTTAAATAATGCTTCGGCATCTGCACAATCATTTGTGGGTAAAACTACAATTCCAGAAATTGCTTTTGATGCTGCATTGGCAGCAACTGTATTTGGCAAAAAAATAAAGAAAGATGATTTGAAGATAATCGAAGGAATTGGTCCTAAAATCGAAGAGCTGTATCATCAGGCTGGAATCAAAACCTGGTTGGCTTTATCGGAAACACCAACAGAAAAATCTCAAACTATTCTAGATAACGCTGGTGAAAACTATGCAATTCATAATCCTGGAACCTGGGCAAGACAAGCTAAGTTGGCTTATGAAGGAAAATGGAAAGAATTAAAAGATTGGCAAGATGTCTTAGATGGCGGAAAAGAATAATTTTTATTCTCTAAAAATTAAAAACTGGCTTTATGCCAGTTTTTTTTATTTCTAATTTTAAAGACAACCTATTGGTGAAAATCTTTGTCAACTTTAACAAAGATAAAAGTGTTGCCCTTTTCTAGATTAAAACTTATCAATATCTATTTCCCAGTTTAAATCTGGGTTATACCATAATTGTCCTTGTGTAACTTCTAGCGGACAATCAAAATTATTGGTATACAAGGCTCCTGTTCCTAAACCTTGTGGCATAGTATTATTTTGCAAAAAAGTCCATTGTGCAATTGCATTAAGACCTATATTGCTTTCCAGAGCCGATGTTATCCACCAACCGATATTATACTTCTCTGCCAATGCAATCCATTCCTGAGTCCCTCGAAAACCGCCTATAAAGCTTGGTTTTAAAATAATATACTGTGGTTTTATATTTTGCAGTAATTTTTCTTTTTCCTGCAGAGAAAAAACTCCAATCAATTCTTCATCTAGTGCTATAGCAAAAGGTGTTGTCTCACATAAACTAGCCATAACCTGTGTATTGCCTGGTTTTATTGGCTGTTCGATACTATGCAACTTATATGCATTAAGCTGAATTAGCTTATTTAAAGCTGTCTCTAAACTAAAAGCTCCATTGGCATCTACTCGTATTTCTATTTCTTCTGGGCTAAAGTGGCTGCGGATAAAACCCAGTAATTCCAACTCTTTATCAAAATCGATAGCACCAATTTTAAGTTTTATACAACGAAAACCTGTGGCTAGCTTCTCTTCTATTTGCTGTTTCATAAACTCTGGTTCTCCCATCCAGACTAACCCATTTATTGCAATAGATTTCTCTCCCGTAGTAAAAGGTGAAGGAAAGAGTAAAAAGGGCATTTTACTGTGCAATGAACGGAAAGCCATTTCTATACCAAATTGTATTGAAGGGAACTCTAATAAGGCTTCCCAAAGGGCTTTTTCGCCAAGATGTATATTATCGCAACTCCATTGCAATTTCTCTTCGTAGTCGTCTCGATCGTCTGCGCTTAGTCCTCTGAGGATTCCGCACTCGCCTATTCCCTTTTTATTATTTTCTTCAATAACAATGAACCAAGTTTCTTTTTCGTTCATTACGCCTCTGGAAGTTCCAGATGGGCGCTTAAAATTGAGAATATATTTGTGGTAAGTGGCTTTCAAGATGATTTTCTTTTTTTAAACATATTAGTGATATAAGTTCATATAATAAAGCATTTAGAAAATACAATTTATATTTGCTTGTATCACTTATAGGATTAATTATTAATTAAAAAGGTCTAAAACTCTATCAAAGTTTGCTGAAGGTAAATTTGCTTTCTTAAAAGCTGCAAAATCAAGTTTTACTTTTTGAATCCAGCTTAAACTATCAGTAACGTTTTGTGTTTGGTATTTTTTATAAATAGCTTTGGCGTCTTTATAATCGTCGCTTACCAAATAAGCATGTGCCAGGTTAAGTTTTAATTGCAACTCTGTTTCATCTAGTTTTTCGCCTTCTTTTAGGAACTTAATGGCTTTCTCGTATTGTTTGGTTATTATATAACAATATCCAATAGCGCTATAATCTAGTGCTGTAGCTTTTTTGTCAGCAATTACAGTGTTTAACAATGTTATCGCTTCACCATATTTCTGACTTTTAATTAATTTAGAAGCCTGATTTCTTAAATCGCTATAAATGTTTTTAGAGATACTGGTATCGTTATAACAGGTATTTCCATAATCTTTATAGGCTTTGATTTTTTCCATTGCCAATAGTTTATCAAACTCTGTGTAACGGTATTGCTTTTGGATTTTTTCGAGGATACAAACACAAAATTCATCAGAACTTGCCATTTTCTGTGCCAGATTTGAGGTCTTGCATTGGCTGATAATTTCTTTTTTATTCTCCTGATTCCAACCACGGCTTAGCTTTACATCAACCCACGGCACTACTTCTAGTACTATTTTTTGTTTTAAAAGCCAATTCTTGCTTTCGAATCCAAACCAAATTGTATTTACATTTGGTTGCAAACAGCTGGTTTTATCTAATGATAATCGTTTTGCGTCTTTGCTTACTGGTTCTTCTTGTGCATAACAGGCTTTATCGGTTTTTCCTGTTTGTACATAACTTTTGGCAATTGCCTGATCAGTAAACAAGGCATATTTACACTTATCATCTCCTGATATTTTTGACATTAGGAATACTGCTCCGGCTGATCCCTGACTAATTCCTGATGGATCTGGAATCGATTTTAATACCGAGACTAAGCTACTTGCCAATTGTTGGTTTTCGTCCAACAGAGTGATCCTATATATCACTTCGGTGGTTCCTAATGGTAAATCTTCGGTTGGAATGATGATTCTGTCGCGGGCTGAAACGATTATTTCTTTTGTAGTGGATCGTTCTTTGTCCCAATATCCTTCTTTTTGTGCAAAAGCTGAATAAAACGAGCTTAATAAAAGTACTAAAATCAGTTTTTTAGATTTCATTTTCTTGACTGGATGTGTGTTTTTTTTTAGCCCTGACAGCAGCGATATCCTTTTCCTGGTTTCTTTAGCCAGGAAAAGATAAAGCGTATGGCGGGTCCCGATAGCTATCGGGATAGCTCCTAATTCTTCAATTTCTCTTAGAATAACGCTATTTACAATTCAATAGATTCTCCAATTTCTATAAGCATTAGGTCTTTTCCTTTATCAAAAAACTTACGTATTGCTTCGTCATGATTGATTTTGATATATCCGAAGGTATCATAATGATACCCTAGAATTTTATCACATTCGATAAAATCTGATGCTATAATCGCATCTTCTACATCCATTGTAAAGTTGTTTCCGATTGGCAAAATCGCTAAATCTAGCTTGGTACGCATCGGGATTAATTTCATATCCATCGTAAGTGCTGTATCTCCTGCGATATAGATATTTTTGTGTTCACCTTCGATTACAAATCCTCCTGGATTCCCTCCGTAGCTACCATCGGGAAATGAACTTGAATGTATGGCATTTACATATTTTACTTTTCCGAAGTCAAATTGCCAGCTGCCTCCGTGATTCATTTGATGTGCTTTTAGCTCTCTTTGGGCAAAATAACTCGCAATTTCGGCATTAGATACGATTACTGCTTCGGTACGTTTTGCAATTGCTTCGGCATCCAGAATATGATCTCCATGCGCATGCGTTAGCAAGATATAATCGGCTCTTAATGTGTTAATATCGATATGTGATGCCAATGGATTACCTGAGATAAAAGGATCTACCAGAATGTGCTTTCCTCCTACTTCGATTCCTAATGATGCATGACCGTAAAATGTAATTTTCATATTGATACAAATTTAAAGTTTAATAAATTATCTTCCTCCTAAGAAGAGGTTTACAATAATGTCTGAAATTAATGATATCATGCACAAAGTCAATAATACTGAAAGCAAAAATGTGCTAAGTGCTACTCTTTTTAATTCTGGGTCTAGTAATTTAGGTTCTTGGTTTTTATAAACAACAATTAAATGTTTGGTTAATGGTATGTAAGCCAATAAAAACAAGTATTGATCAAAGTTATAATCGCTTAAAATAGCAAATGCAACTACCGAAATCATTGCTGTTATGATTAAGAAGTAATGGTACTTTTTGGCAGCTTGTCCACCCATTTTTACTACAATTGTGTTTTTGCCCGATTTTCTATCTGAAGCTTCGTCACGCATGTTGTTTAGGTTTAAAACTCCTACGCTTAATAATCCTATGGCTACTGCTGGCAGGATTAAAAGCGGATCTATTTCTTTTGAGTATAAAAAGTTAACGCCTAATGTACTTACTAAACCAAAGAATACGAATACAAAAATATCTCCAAAGCCTTTATATCCATAAGCTGAGTTTCCTACTGTATAACGTATTGCCGAAACAATTGCTGCAATCCCTAATAGTAAGAAAAAGATTGAATACACAAAATTTGTCTCGCCAAAGGCAAAATAAATCAATGTAACTGCCGATAATAAAGTTAACAATGAAGTAATGATTATAGCCTTTTTCATGGCTTGTGGCGTTATTACTCCGCTTTGTATAGCACGTTTTGGCCCTATTCTGTCTTCGTTATCGGTTCCTTTTACTCCATCGCCATAATCGTTGGCAAAATTGGATAATACCTGCAATCCTAGCGTTGTTAAAAGTGCAAAGCCAAAAATTTTCCAATTAAAAACTTCTGTAGGCGTATAAACGTTTTCTGTGGGATTTGCCAAAGCATACATACTACCGACGATAATCCCAGAAACTGATAAGGGTAATGTTCTTAATCTAGCGGCTTCAATCCAATGTTTCATTCTTATGTTTTATTTAATTTAAAGTTTGTTATAAAAAAGTTTTCAGTCTCAGTCACAGAATTTCAGTTAAAACTGAAACTGAAAACCGATACTGCAAACTTGTTTATGGCAACCATTTATTTTCGCCAAAATTAGGCTTTCTTTTTTCTAAAAAGGCATTTCTTCCTTCTTTGGCCTCTTCGGTCATATACGCTAAACGGGTTGCTTCTCCAGCAAAAACCTGTTGCCCTACCATACCATCATCTGTAAGGTTCATAGCAAATTTTAGCATTTTTATAGATGTTGGCGATTTTTGTAATATCTCTTGCGCCCATTCGTAAGCAGTATCTTCTAGTTCATCATGAGGAATAACGGCGTTTACCATTCCCATATCCATTGCTTCCTGAGCTGAATAATTGCGTCCTAAGAAGAAAATTTCACGTGCTTTTTTCTGTCCTACCATTTTGGCAAGGTAAGCTGATCCATATCCGCCATCAAAACTAGTTACATCGGCATCTGTTTGCTTAAAAATAGCGTGTTCTTTACTCGCTAATGTCATATCGCAAACTACATGTAAACTATGTCCGCCACCTACTGCCCAACCTGGAACTACAGCTATGACAACTTTTGGCATAAAACGAATTAATCGTTGTACTTCTAGAATATTTAAACGATGTTGTCCATCTTCTCCAACATATCCTTGATGCCCTCTTGCGTTTTGGTCTCCACCACTACAAAAAGAATATACTCCGTCTTTGGTCGAAGGTCCTTCGGCAGATAATAAAACTACTCCTATCGAGGTATCTTCTTGTGCATCGTAAAATGCTTGGTATAATTCGGATGTTGTTTTTGGGCGAAAAGCATTGCGTACATTAGGTCTGTTAAATGCTATTCTCGCAACTCCATTACATTTTTTATAGGTTATATCTTCAAATTCTCTGGCAGTAATCCAATCCATTAGATGTATTTTTAATTAATTATAGTGTAAAAATAAATCATTTTTTACACTTTAGACTATACAATCATCATGAAGTCTATTCTAAAAAAAATTTGATCAAATGTTAAATATTGTTTTTCAATTAAAAACGGCAATCATTTTATAGTGTATTCTATTTTTTATTTTTATCTTTACTTTCTATTAATCAATGTGATACATTATTTTTCGTACACATTTAAGATTGATTTTCTTTCACTGATTTATTAACCTAAAAAATGATTTTTTGAGAAAATTTAAAAAATTTGTCGCTCATTTTTCTATGGTTTTAAATTTAAAACCTTTAGACAAAGAGCAAATGAGATTAGCATTTGTCGAAATTGCAAAAAAGAGATAGTAACACCTACGGTTAACAAGAAAGATATATTAAACTACTCTACAAATGGGTACTTATTATTGTTTAATCATCTTTAAAAATATTAAAAATAAACCAAAGGTTCTGCCGTGAAATCAATTTCAGCATGTAAGAAATTGTTATCCCATTCAAGACAAACCCATCTGAAGAAGTAGTAAGTCACACGCAACAAGATTAAGTACAGTATTATATAAGATGTGATTCTATTCACTTTTCGTGATGAAAGTAGATTTATTTTTATTTTTGTTTTTTTTTAATTACAATTTTTTTATAAAACTAGAATAAAAAGAAAAAGGCTAATCGTAATGATTAGCCTTTTTTGTTGTAGTAGCTTAGTATTACTCTTTTACCAAGTAAATACCGTCTTCTTTTATCTCGATTAGTTTCTCTCTGTATAGAGCTCCAATCGCTTTCTTAAATGTTTTCTTACTCATTTTAAGCACCGTTTTAATGTCTTCTGGATGCGAATTGTCTGTAAGTCTTAAAAAACCACGACTTGCTCTTAATTCGTCCATTATTTTCTCGGCATTTGGTTCGATACTTTGGTATCCCTGCACTTGTAATGAAACATCTATTTTATTATCAGGACGTATGTTCTTGATATATCCTCGCATACGGTCTCCCGTACGAATGGCATCATCGTAAACCTCATCTTTGTATAATAATCCTTTATGCTTTTCATTAATAATTACATTGATTCCTATCTCGGTAATATGCGAAACGATTAAATCTACTTCTTCGCCTTTTTCTACCGTTAGGTTATCATTACTTAAGAATTGGTTCGTTTTACTTGAAGCTACCAATCGATTGGTTTTTTCGTCCATGTATAAATAAACCAAATAACGCTTTCCTTTTTCCATAGGGCGCGCTTGTTCTTTAAACGGAACAAGAATGTCTTTTTCCATTCCCCAATCCATAAAAGCACCAATCTGGTTAATGTAATTTACTCGTAAAAGAGCAAACTCGTTCAGCAAAATATATGGTTCTAGGGTTGTTGCAACTGGACGCTCTTCGTGATCTAAATAAACAAAAACGATAAGTTCTTCGCCTATTTCAAATTCGTTTGGAACATATTTGTTTGGTAATAGTATGTCGTGGATTCCTTCTGGATCTTTCTCGGGGTTACCCAAAAACAATCCTACTTTGGTATCACGTAATATAGTTAGGGTGTTGTATTTTCCTATTTCAATCATCTTCTTTAAAGTTCTGTATTGCTATTTAAGCAAGTTTCTAAGTCGCAAAGGTACGAAGTTTGAAAATGAGAAGCATAAAAATTATTCTATTAAAAGAGGTCGTCTTTTAACAACCTCTTTTTAAAATTTTAACATTTTAAAATTACGAATTGAAATAGAGTAACAAATTTTGATCGAAAATCTATTTCCATCCGCTATTTTATAAGTATAATTCCTCTTTTAGTAATAAAAAGAGATCCAAAATAAAACATAGACACAAAGTTGCCTCCGTTTTTCTTATTGAATTGAAACCTTCTTAACAAAATGCACATTATTATTTAGGATATTGACGCACTGTTTTTGCGATATTCAAATAAAAGTCATTCAGGTAATCAATAGAAATTGTTTTATCTGGCATTACTATACTTAAATGGTCCGGACCACCTGAAATAATTGGATTTACATACCATATACCTTTACTTCTCCCGCTAGCATTTTTAGCCGTATTTGCGTCTTGGTAAGGTTGACCTATAGGATACATAGCACTGGCTTTTTGGATGGCCCCATCGTTATAACGCCATTCCATGTAGCCCAAAGGTAGATCCCTATCTGTCATACCCATTCTTGCTGCGGTTATTTTTAGCATTGGATTCATACTTTCCTGAGGTAGTCTTATGTCGCTATTTCCTAAGCCTGGAACTGTGGCATCCAATGTATAGGTTTGATAATATACATTTGGCGATATGCTGCAATAGGCATTTTGTTCACGAGAAGCAGTAATAGTCAAATCATAACTACTGTTATCGGTAGTTGTCCATAGCCTGCTTTTTATTACCTGCTCCCAATAATCATCAAAACTTTGTCCTTGTTTCTTTTCAATACCCCATTGTTGGAGATTGAAGTCATAAAAGTTTTCGGAAGTTGATACTCCTGCCACTACTGCCACTTCGTATAGAAAGTCTTTTAGTTGGCTAAATGGTAATATATTACCATCATCGGCGGTGATAGTACCGTTATGGCATCCGCAAATAGAAGTAAAGCTGTTTACCCAGCCTTTTTTACCACCTTTAAACAAATCCGAAGTAGGCGCTTCATCATTTGTTTTAGGCACAAAAGCCATTTCTTGCGGATCTCCATTCTCTAATAACTGGATCAGAAAGCGAGGAGTAGGACCTCCCATACTATGTCCTATCAAGTGTATTTTACTTTTACCATCCCAGTTAGGATACAATCCCTCGTAAAACTTACCATATCGGGCATGCCCATATTTTGCCGAATGTACTGCACCATAATCAACCTGACCTCCTTTGATATAATAATAAAGCTCAATAGCTCTGTCCCAATTACTGGATAAAGGACCTACAGATGCAGTATAAGTTTCATAACCTTGTGACTTAAGATACTCTTGGATATCGCCCTTGCCACCCCAATAATGATATCCATTCATTTCATCTCTGCCCCACCCCATAAAGCCATGTACGAGTACAATGGGATAATCATTTTGTTTAACATTGAGATTTTCACTATCGTCAGAAGAATCATTCTTACTGCAACCTGTAAATAAAACAATAGCAATAATAAATACTGCTACAGGTAAATAAATCTTTTTTTTCATAATAATGGTTTTAAGTACAATCGGAAAGTTAAATAATATCTTTTTCAACATCACTTCTTATATATTGCATGTATTTTTTGATCTTTATTCACAATCAATATTTGTCTATAATAGTAGCAATAGTTTCTAAAGACTTCCTACGACGGATAATATTAAACTGAGTTAAAAAATATGTCAAAATTTTATGGTTTGCATAATATTTACTGTATGCGTTCAAAAATTATTTAATAAAAATATGCACTAAAAAAAAATTATTTAACCTCTAAAAGGCAAAAGAATATTAAAATAAGGTGAATTATTTATCTGATTAAAAAACCTTTACGTATTTTTATATATTAGACATTCCGAAATTATTCTTTAAAAGCACTATAATTAATTCGTAAGATCTTGTTAAAGCTTATTTTAAGATTCTGTTTTTTTATTATAACTCCGATTTGTATAATAAAAAAGAGGTTGTCTAAAAAGACAACCTCTTGTGGTTTAAATATCATTTGATTTACAGAATGTTTCTTGAAAATTTAAATTTGGCTAAAATAGTCTTCTATAAACTCGCCTAAGACTTCTACGAGGTCAAAAATGAGGTTGAAATTGCCCAAACGGGTTTTTGCTACCCTTTTAGAAAAGTTATGAGCAATAGCAATCAGACCAAATTCAATATTTACTTTGGCTGTTTTGGTAAGTGTAAATCTTTTAAATCCTTTGTTTTACTTGATGTTTCCAAAAATCAGTTCTGGTTCAATACATCTTTTACTATAATTTCCCCTTGCCAACACACTTTCTGAATCCCATATTACATTGAATTTAAGTCTTTTATCTTAAGATTGTATTTTATTTCTATCCTACTATTGACCTGCGCTTTAAAACATTGCCCACGCAAAGGACTAAAATATTTAGTGTGGTAAAATCAGTAGAAGTATGGTTGGTTGAGGAATATGTAATGATTAGATTTTCTGTAAAAATCTGAACATTATAACCCGTTTTTAATTGTCCGTTGCGCAAATGATCTTCTTTCATGCGCATAAAAGTAATGCTACCCGTGAAAAAGTATTTTCAATATCATTTTAGGATGATAGCTGAATTTTACCCCCGCCCGCCTTTAAACTATGAAATAATGTCTGAAATTTCTAACTGTTCAACAATACTAATCTATTAATCGGATAAAATAATTCTCTGGGATCAGATCATTTAAATTCAATGGAAAAAAATCTTGCTGATAAACCGAATGTAGTTTAAAAACTGGCTGCATAATCATTGATTTTTAGTACCTAGATATAGGAAAAATCAAACCAAAAACAAAAAACTGCCCGAAATTACTTTACGGACAGCTTTCTATATTTGGAAGTTTAAATACTATTTATAAACACTTTCTTTTTTAAAGTGTAGCGTTAATAAGTAGTATACTACTGCTCTGTATTTATTCTTGTTTGAGCGCCCGTATTTTTCTAATACTGCATCAATTCCTGCATCTAAAGCGGGACCATCTGGCAAGCCTAATTTTTTGATTAAAAAATTATTCTTTACAGTATCTAATTCCGATTTTTGAGTTCCTGCAACTGTAGCTGCATCTGCGTTATATATTGACGGCCCACAACCGATGGTTACTTTTGTCAATAAATCCATATTCGGAGTTACGCCGCATTTATCTTTTAAGTCAGCAGCATACTTTACAATTAATTCGTCTCTTGCGCTCATAAATAAAATTTTAATATTTGATTAATACTAGTTTATATTCTCAAATTTAAGCATTTATTCTATACAAGCCTTTATTTTAAGTAATTTTTATGAAAATTAAACTTACAATAACTCTTTGAAAAACTGAAGTAATATTTTATCGTTTTCGACTGTTGGTGTAAAGATTTCTAAAATAGCTGGTGCCTCATTTACATTATACAATGTTTCTAGTCCTGATTGTAACGAACTTTCATTGTCTGCTTTTATGTAATTCATCTTAAACATTCCTGCCAGATGCTCGGCGGTTAAATGATGTGAAGTTTCAAAAAAGGTATTAAACACTGGTTGTTCCTGATGTCCTGGCAAAATACGGAAGATTCCTCCTCCTCCATTATTTATGATTATAATCTTAAATTTTTTAGGGATATAACTGTTCCATAAAGCGTTACTATCGTACAAGAAACTAATATCTCCTGTAATAAAAACTACTGGTTTAGAATTGCCAACTGCAGCTCCTATGGCTGTCGATGTACTACCATCGATACCACTTGTACCACGATTACAGAATACACTAATAGATGAATCGATGTCTATTAATTGTGCATATCGAATGGCTGAACTGTTACTTATTTGTAACTGACTATCCTTAGGCAATGATTCTATTACTTTTTCGAATACTTTAAAGTCCGAAAACGGAATTTTACTTAAATATTCCTTTGCTCTTACTTTTCTTAAATCATTTATTTTATTAATTCTTGAGAAGTAATCGCTCTCTATAGATTTTGTTTGTGATAAAAAGGCTTGAAAGAAATCATTTGGGTTTGTTTTTATATGCTTTGATAAAGCTCCAAATGTATCATAAGCTCTTAATGTATCTATATGCCAATGTTGTTTTGGTTTGTACTTTCGTAAAAACGCCTTTATACGTTTAGAAACGATCATTCCTCCAAAAGTTATCAGAATTTCAGGCTGAAAATCTTCAAAATCGATTGCTGTAAATGGTGTAATTAATGTATCGATACTATTAATAAAACTCGGATGATGTAAATTAGACGTTGTTTCGGTTAAAACTACTACTGATTTATCATTAGCCAATCCTTCGATTATTTCTTTATTAATTGTGTCTGGCTCGTTTACTCCCACAAGTATCATCTTACGAGTCGATTTGTTCCAAGCAGCAACCATATCGGCTAAATCTCCAATTGTTTCTGGCTGGTTTTCTTTTACGTAAGTGTTTATTATTGGGTTTACGGTAAGTTCTGAAACGGTTTCATACAATGGCTCTTCAAATGGTGCATTAATATGTACTGGTCCTTTTTGAGCTCTGGCTGTATCTATTGCTTCGTTTATTTTCTTATCGTTTTCGAGCGAAACATCTTCGTGTAAATTAGCATTGTATATGGAATGATTTATATACACGTTTTCCTGACGAATGGTTTGCCCATCGCCAATATCTATCTTGCTTTGCGGACGGTCTGCTGAGATTACAATAAGTGGAATCTGGCTATAAAACGCTTCTGCAAAAGCGGGATAATAATTTAATAATGCTGAACCCGAAGTACATACTAAAGCTGTTGGCTGCCCGGTTTGTTGTGCGATTCCTAATGCAAAAAATGCAGCACATCTTTCGTCGGCTATACTATAGCACTGAAAAGCCGGATTATTAACAAATCCTATGGTTAAAGGTGCATTTCGTGATCCTGGAGATATAATTATGTTGGTGATTCCTTTTTCTAAACAAATCTGAATGATACTCTGAGCAAGAGGTATTTTGGGGTAAATCATTTTCTTGGAAATTATAAAGTACAAAGTTAGTAAGTTCAGAAATGATTTAGGGTATAAATAACAATATATTACCATCTAATTATAGAAAAAGGAAATATATTTGTAACTATTATCTTTACTAAAAACAGTAGAATCATGCGTTTTATTTATCTATCCTTACTTATCCTTTTTATTCATACCGGAAATGCTCAAAAACAATTTGTTCACGATGATATTACTTATAAAGATGCATTGGTTAAGGCTAAACAAGAAAATAAACCTGTTTTTATTATGCTTTATGCTACTTGGTGTCCGCATTGTAATGCAATGAAGAATAGCACTTTTCAGGACGCTACGGTAATGGCTTTTTTAAAGGATAATTATATTTGTGTCTGGAAAGATATTGATAAAGAAGAAGGTCTTGCTCTAAAAACGAAGTTTGACACTAAATCACTACCTAGTTTTTTGATTGTTGATGCTAATGAAACTGTTTTATATAATTTGAAAGGTGAAATAAAAACTCCTGAATTTTTAAACGAAATTAAAAATGCCTTAAATCCAAAAATGCAATTGCCTTATTTGGAGTCTGTTTTTATGGCTGATCCAAGTAATGCTAATAAATGTTTGGCTTATTTAAATACGTTAAGAAAAGGCCGTGAAAGAGTCGATTTATCTAAAGCTACTCATACTTATCTTGCCACACAATCAGACGCTCAATTGCTTACCGAAATGAACTGGCGCATTATTGCCAATGGTGTGAGCGATATACAATCGCATGAATTTCAATATGTATTACAACACCAAAAAGAGTTCGGAACTGTTGCTTCTGCTGATCGTGTAGAAAAAAAAATAATTAATATCGTTACCGAATTACTTCGTCCTTATACTGAAAGCCTGGATACTACTAATTACTACAAACAAAGGGAAATTGCTAAGACGATTAAGCTTCAAAAAACTGATTCTCTTATTTTTTCTTATGATTTAACCATTGCAGAAAGAAGCACTAATTGGGGATATTATAAGAAAACAACTTTAGATGGAACTCAAAAATATGTGTGGAATACTCCGAGTATCTTAAAAGAAATCGGTGAAGTATACTTAAAAAACATTACTGATGTCGAAAGTCTTAAAAAATCAATAGAATGGGTAAAACGTTCGTTAGAACTAAATGATTCTTATGATGGGAATTTACTATTATCCCGCCTTTATATTAAAATTAAAGACAAAAAATCGGCTTTGGTATATGCTAAGAAAGCAAAAGCTATTTGCAAGGAAATGGATTGGGACTCTAAAGATGCCGATGCTTTACTAGCAGAACTTAAATAAAACTACAAATAATACAACTCAATATGTCTGCTACACTTCGACAAGCCACCTCTGAGGATTTAGAAAAAATTCTTGATATTGTTAACTATTCTATTTTACATACTACGGCTAATTATAGCTATGAAATTCAGACTATTGATGTTCAGCAAAAATGGTTTGAAGATAAGAATGCTAAAAACCTGCCTGTTATTGTAGCCGAGCTAGACGGTGAAGTTATTGGTTTTGGTAGTTATGGTCCGTTTAGAGAAAAAATTGGCTATCAATACACCGTAGAGCATTCTGTGTACGTTACAGAAAACACTATTGGCAAAGGTATTGGTTCTAAATTATTGACTGAATTAATTCGGCTTGCCAAGGAACAGGGATATCACGTTATGATTGGTGCAATTGATGCCGACAATGCAGGAAGTATTACTTTTCATGAGAAGTTCGGATTTGTAGCAACTGGAACTATTCGTGAAGTTGGATATAAATTTGACCATTGGCTGGATTTGGTTTTCATGCAATTGATTCTTAAATAGAAATCTATTGGAACAAAACTACACTATCGAAAAAGGTTTTCTTGAGGTCAGTAAACTTCATAAAATATATTATGAGGTTTGCGGAAATATAAATGGAATTCCGTACCTATTTGTTCACGGAGGGCCTGGTGCTGGTTTTTCTGAAAATGACAAGCGTTTCTTTGATTTTAAAAAACATAAAGTGATTTTTTTTGACCAAAGGGGCTCTTCTAAAAGTGAACCTTTTGGCTGTATAGAAGAAAATAACACTCAACATTTAGTTGATGATATCAATGCACTTTTAAATCATCTGAATATTGATAAAATCAACATTTTTGGAGGTTCATGGGGAACAACTTTAAGTCTTGTATATGCCATTAAGAATCCTGAAAAAACTAAAAGTCTATTGCTTAGAGCTGTTTTTCTGGGAGATAAAAAATCAATTGACCATTTTACTAATGGCGGTATCAAAGATAAGTACCCAAAAGAATGGAATCGGTTTGAAAATAATGTCCCCGTAAACTCTAGACAAAAAATATCTGAATATTATCTATCACAGATGTTAAACGGAACAGCCGAAAACAAGGAATTCTATTGTTACGAATGGGCATTCTACGAAATATCTATTTTTAAACAAGAATTATCAGATAAGGAAATTGATGCTATTGTAAAACAAATTCCCTATCATTCTCTTTCAATATTAGAAGCACACTATCTTGGTAATAATTGTTTTATTGAAGAAGGCTATATTACTAAAAATGTGGATAAGCTAGATAGTATACCAATAACTATAATTCATGGAGAAAACGATGTAATTTGCCCAATTGAATATGCTCAGGAACTACATGAAAAATTAAATAATTCTGTTTTATATATTGAAAATGCGGGACATTCTGACACCGAACCTGCAATTGAAAATAGAATTATTACATTTTTAAACAACTAAAAAGAAGTTAGCCACTAATTTTTACTAATTATAAACTTTGTGACCTTTGCATATCCCGAAGCGCAATATCATTAAGTTAAGCTCTTTTTTAGCCAGTCATGGTTAATTGTATTCTCGACAAAAATTGTCTATAAGGGAACGCGGATGACACAGATTCGCTAAAGCGAAAACACAGATAAAAACGGATTTTCTCTCGTCCTGACACTCAATGTCATTAAGTTAAGAAATTTCAGATTGAAGGTACGGTGTTTGTAAATAGTAAGATTGTCGATTTTTCTTAGGTTTCATTCATCTGAAATCAATCCCGACGCTTCGGGACGTTAATCAAAAATCATCAATCATTTTTCTCTATTTTCCCTTAACTTAATAACATTGAACGTCGGGATTGTGGTCTTTGCGGTTAATTTTTTGCACCAATTTTTACTAATTCATTCATTTAAAAAGAGTTCGTTTGAATTAGTATCAAACTGTTCAATTAGGACCTATTTTTTACATTATTGATGTTATATACTGCTTTAATATGTTTTTTTATTCTTGAATTCTTTATAATCAATTTTTCATAGAGTTTGAAAGCTTGAAGTTCTTTGTTTGACAAATCATCTTTGCAGGACCAGTTCCAGAGCCTGTCTCTATAGACTAAATGTTCATTTACCATATATTTTTCGTGATCTACTATTGGTTTTATAATAATACTCATCTTACTACATTTATATTTTTATCTCTGAAGAATCAATCATTAAATACAATTTTAAAAGTTGCTCCTTCACCTACTTTACTACTTACACTTACTTGCCCTTTCATAGCTTCGATTTGATTTTTTGCAATATATAAACCTAATCCTTGTCCGTCTTTATGTCTATGAAATGTTTTATACATTCCAAATAATAAATCCCCGTATTTATCCAGATCAATTCCTAAACCGTTATCGGCTATGGTCAGCGTTTTTTTTTCGTTTTCTATAAAGAAGTTTAATTTAATTATCGGAAAACGATTGGGATGTGCATATCTAATTGCATTTGTAAAAAAATTCAACAACACACTTTCTAAATAGGCCGGATTAAAATTAACAACAGTTCCTACGGGAATATTGTTTTCTATAGCTACTTTGTTTTTATGATTGTATCCATTAATTAAAGACAAAACTTTCATGAAATAAAAATTTATATCTAATGGCTTAACCACTATGTTTAGGTTATTCTGAATATTAACTATCTGAGATAAATCGGTTAATGTGTCGTTTAAGTCATTAGAAACTGTTCGCAGATTCATTAAAGTTTCGATATCGTTTTTATTTCCTTTTAATTCATTAATATCCAAAAGCAATTTAATATTACTTATATGGGTGTTTAAATTATGTGAAACGATATATGAGAAATTCAACAAGCGATGTTTTTGCTTGCGGTATAATTCTATCTTATTTTTTAATTCTAATTCTTTCTCTTTTTGGGAAGAGATATCAATATGCGTTCCTATAACTCTTAATGGTCTCCCGTTTATATCCCGTTCTATAACTTTACCTTTGTCCAGAATCCATTTATACTCTCCATCTGAAGTTATTATTCGATGGTAATTTTCGTAAAAGGGTATTTTTTTATCAAAGTGTTTTTGAATGGTTGCATAATATTTTTCTAAATCATCTGGATGGACTATTTTATCCCAACGTTGTGAGTTATCAAAAGTATCTGTCAATTTTAAGTCAAGTATTTTCATTGATTGCGACGAATAAAAAACGGTATTTGTTCTTATATCCCAGTCCCAAACTCCTATGGAGGACGCTTCTAATGCAAATTGAAAATGCTCTTCTGATAGTTTAAATTTTGCTTTTTGTTTTCTTAAAGCAATTGCTTTGGGGATTCTTTTAGATAAAAACTTATCTATAAATAGGTATATAGCTTTTAGCTTATCTAGCTTTATTTTATATAAATTAGTATTTCTGTATTTAACTTTATCAAAGATTAACGGCATACTTGTTTTTTACTTTATTATAACCCCTTTTATGCAACTATATTTAGATAGAACTTTAATTCGGCTCTCATTTCTGATTTAACTTTGGTTGGATCAAATAATAGTATATCCTCTATTTTTTCTAGTTTTAATTTCATTTCTTCATTTAGGGTCGAAACTATCAATGGAACTCCTCTTCTATGTATTTGCATTAAATCTATTAACTCTTTATCCGAATAAACCACAAATAGCATTACGGCATATTCTTCTACTTCTCCATCGAAGTTTTTAAAATTTTTATATACATCGAATGCAAAATGTTCTTTGAATTCATATTTTAAGAATCTCGAAAAACATTTCTGACTATCATATACCAATCCTCTTTTTTTCTTCATCGTTTCCTTATAATTTAGCTCTGAGCAAAACCCAAAACTGTTATTATATTCTTATAGTATTGATTTGTATCATTCCTTATCAATACAAATTGAGAAACAAAAACTGTTCAAAATCATTTATTGAACAATTTTTGTTTTATAATCTAATCTTATTGCTGGGCTTAATTAATATATAAATACCCGCTTTTTTCAATTCTTGATTCTGTATTTGTTTTATAACGCAGAATATAAAAATACGTTCCAGCTGGTACGATATCTCCATTTTTAACCGTTGATCTTCCTTCAGATATACCACGGAATACATTATTGTTTAATCCGTATCCATTAGCTTCATAAATCTTTACTCCCCAGCGATTATAAATCTCTACGGTATTGTCTGGATAATGCTGCAGCCCTTCTATTTTAAAATAATCATTTAATCCATCTCCATTGGCAGAAACTGCATTATAGATCACTACACCTGTAGGAACAACTGCTGCTTCTGCACGGTTATTATCTGGATTAGGATCTGTAGGTGTTGAATCCTTTAAATAAGCTACATTAAGATAATCTCCTGTATCCAGTACTTTGGCTGTTAGCGTTAATGTTTCGGTTGTTCCCGCAGCTAAAACTGGAAGATTCCAAACACCATTGACACTATTATAATTGCCTGAAGTAGTTGTTGCCATTACGTAACTATACCCCGATGGTAACATTTCGTCGATGCTTACGTTTTTAAAATCACCTGTTCCAATATTGGTTGTTGTTATTGTAAATATTACGTTTTCTCCAATTGTTGGTGTTGGATTGTTTACCACTTTTCCTATTGCTATATCTGAACAAACCGCTATTGTTACTGGAAAATGTATCGTAACAATCGGGGTACAATTAGAAACATTGATAAACTCTACTCCGATTGAACCATTTCCTGCTGCTGTCCATGTAACAGTCACGAAATCATCATTTAATTGTCCTCCTGACTTAATTACACCTCCTGCAACAATCCAATTATAATCGGACATCGCTGCTGTTGTTCTGTAGGTTACCTCATCGCCTATACATGCTGTAGTATTCCAACCGATAGTTTCTCCTGGTAAATCGGTTTTAATAATAGCTGTTACAGCTAAACGTACTACGTTTTCACAAGCTCCAACTCTTAACGAACCATAATAAATTGCTCCATGATTTAATGCTCTTTTAGTCGAAATTATATTCCCTGCAATTGGAGCATCATACCAAATGACATTATTTTCATTAGTAACTAAATCGCCAACTGTAGCTTTTTCATTTAAACAGAATTCTTGGTTAGCATCTCCTGTTGGTGCTTTTGCATCATTAATTATTGCCGTTACGGCTAAACGTGTGGCACTTTCACACGTTCCAACGGTTAAGGATCCGTAATAAATAGTTCCATTTATTAATGCTGTTCCTGTCGGAATTATATTCCCTGCAATTGGAGCATCATACCAAATGACATTGTTTTCATTAGTAACTAAATCTGAAACTGCAGCGTTAGATGCTAAACAAAATTCCTGAGTAACATCTCCAGTTGGAGGTAGTATTTCGTTAACAGTTACCATCACTGGCATACCAGCATTCGCTTCACATGCATTATCACCTTTAACTGTTACATAATAAATTTTATCAGCTGTTAATACAGGAGTAGTAAAACTAGCTCCAACGCCTAAAACATCTGTCAAAGCTGCATCTCTGTACCAAGTAAATACTGGATTGATAACAGTAGAACTACTTGCTATTAATACTGCTGTTTCTCCTACACAAATTTTCTGGTTTCCTATTTTATCTATTACTCCTTCAGGATTTACCTTAATAGTAAATACAACTGGAATACCTGTGCAGCCAGCAGCTGTAGGTATTACTGTAATTGTAGCAATTTCTGTAGAATCACTAGTATTAATCGCTGTAAAAGCAGGTATATTTCCTGTACCAACAGCAGCTAAACCAATTCTAGGATTATCATTTGTCCAACTATAAGTAGTTCCTGCTATATTACTATCAAAAACAATTTCTGAAATTATATTATTGGTACAAATCTCTTTATCAACTGGTTTAGTCAAGATTATATCTGGATTTACAGTAATGGTAAATGTAAAAGACCCCGTTCCGCAAACAGTCCCAATTGGATGGACCGTTACTGTTGCTGTTACTGGCTTTGTTCCACTATTAATTGCTTTAAAAGAGGGTATATTAGGGCTTGAAATCCAATTATCTTCTAAACCTATACTCCAATCATCAACACTCCAAACATATAAAGTCCCGGGATCATTACTATCAAAATTAATATCTGGAAAAATACATTGATTGCCTGATATTTGTGGAACTGGTGGCGTTACAACCAAAGCAGGATAAATTGTTGCCGTTACTGCAAGACGAATTTCGCTTTCACAAAGTGGGTAAACATGTGAAGCTGCGTAATAAGTTGTTCCATTAACCAAAGGAGTATTCGGCGTAACAAACCTACCAAACTCTGGACTATCATACCATTCGACATTAATCCCCGATACTACTAAATCGGCAACTGTAGCTGCTTCACAAAAGGATTGATTGGTATCTCCAATAGGTGTGTCAGGATGTGGATTTACAATAATAGTAAACGGTTTAGCTGTACCCGGCAAATTTTCACAAACACCATCTCCTTTTACAGTTATATAATAAGTTGTTGTTACAAGAGGTTCTAACCATATTGGCGAGGTACCTATTGGATTTGTTAGCGTTTCATCATCATACCAAGTAAAAATAGGATTACTTATTGTTGTGTAAGGAGGCAACGTAATACCTATACCTGGGCATATCGTTTGGTCGAGAATACTAATATCGGCAGCAACAGCTAATCGATTTATTGTAACTGTTACAGCTAATCGAGAGAGACTAGCACAAATACCCGATTGTAACTCCCCATAATATGTTCTTCCATTTATTAAAGATGTATTGTTTGGTATTGCAATACCTCCTGTTGCTACAGTGTACCAAATTACGCCTGTTTCATTAGTTACAATGTTACCTACTGTAGTGGCTGTACAAAATTTTTGCACGGCATCTCCCGTTGGTATTGCTGGTGTTGGCTTTACTGTTATAACTATCTCTTTGGCTGTGCCGGGTAAATTTTCACAAACATCATCTCCTTGTACGGTAACATAATATGTTGTTGTAATAGTTGGAGTAACGCCATAATTTTCGCCTGTAGCAATTACATCTGTCAAGGCAGCATCACTATACCAAGTAAATACTGGATTAGCAACGCTGGATAAAACAAGCATATCAGCCCCCATTCCTTCGCAAATTGTCTGACTAAGTCCTGTAATAGCGGTTGCAGTAGCTCTTCTCTTAACTTTTACCTCTATCTTATCTGTTACAATACATCCAGAACGAGTAATAATATTTACCGAATATTCTCCAGATTGAGGATTATCAAGTACCAAAGTATTAGAAGTTTGAGTAGTTCCATCTGGCAGCCTCCATTCGGCACTAGTTATCGGACCTATTGATTTAACTGATAAATTCAATGTATCTGTATCACATAAAACATTGGTTCCCGTAATAACATGCCCTAAATTACTAACATAATCCATTTTAAAAGAAGCTTCCAATGCTGTTGGATAACAAGCCGTTTCTACTTTTACCATATAATCACCTGCGGTAAGATTAGGAAAATCAGAGGAACTTTGCCCTACAACAGGATAATCGGTATCTGTAGACTTTTTTAAGTAATACATTGGCGATGTTGCATTTTTCAACACAACACTTAGTGTCCCCGTTGTAGATCCAGTACAAATTACTCCTCCTGATCCATTCATGTCAAACACAGGAAATTCTGATTTTACATCAAGTTCCCAAGGTCCTCCATACACATTTGTTGGAGTATAATAATCGACCAGGTTTATTTTATAAAATCCTGTAATATCGCCTCGAAAAGCTGCTGTTACAGTTTCGCGGAAAGACATTGGCCAACTATAACTACTATTTACTATTGCATTAGTTTCAGTATAACCTGCTGGACCATCAATTACTTTAAAACCTATTTGGGGAACATTGAACATAGATTCAAAACTCGTACTGGGATAAGGTCTTAATAATCCCTGATTACTAATTTTATAATTAAATGTTTTTATATAACGATCACAAGATACAGGATCTGGTGTAATGGTTGAAGTAACCGAAATATTATCTATTACTCTATCTAACGTAGTTGTAAAAGTCCTGTCATAACATCCTGTTACCGAAGTAATATGAACAGAATAATTGCCCACTTCCAGATTATCACTAATCAATGTACCACTATAGCTCATCGTGTTAACCGTTTTCTCTAGATAAAAGCCATTGGGACCTGTAACTGCTATAGTATAAGGCATTGGTATATAATAATCTAATTTAATACCAAGCTGACTCTTACCAAAGTTTTTAAAATCGGCCATACTAGCCAATTCAAGCGGTAATTCATCTTGATTATAGTAACGAAAATTAGCTGGATCTATAAACACTTCTGTTCTTGAATTCATGTTTATCCATTGCCCTCTTGTTACGTTTACAAAAGAAAGTCTGTTTAATTCACTTCCATTAATATCTGTAAGTTTAAAAGTATAAGTATTTCCTATCGCTAACTGTGCTTCAAAATCATTTTGGTTTGCTGCTGTTATAGTGTATTGTTTTGGAGGTACTACTCCATTTTTTTCAGTAATGGTTAAAGTAAGTGGATCACAAAAACCCGAAAGTAATGATAATCTTGATAATGTGACTAAACCTGTTGGGGTACAAAGCGTACTTGCTTTATCATCGGCTAAGTAAAATGTTAATCCCGCATTTGCGATAAGCTTAGGCAAAAATTCATTTTTACGAGATGGCAGGTTATAAATAGTCGATTTTTCTATTCCGCAAATAGAAACCCATAAAGTCATAGATTTCCACGCATTTATATCCAATGGCAAAGGTTGCTTATAAGCTATAAGCTCATTATAAGTCATATAAGGCGTTTTTACACCATCATATTCTACAGCATACATTCTTGTCATTCCTGGTGCTTGCGAAATAGGAAACACATCATTACCTGTAATTACAGGAATCCCACCAGAATAACTAAAATCATAATAAGCATCGGTAACAGGGTCACATATTGTTCCTGCACCACCATGAGCAACTTTAACATTATTGTCCCAATACCAGTATGTAGGCGTAGTAACAGTAAAATTATAAACAATATTTGGGGCAATAACATAAGGACTATTACTGTTTACAATTGTCCCGCAATTGTCTTTTACTCTTATTTTATAAGTACCAGCAGGCATACCTTGAAAATTATAACTACTATATGAAATTTCTTCTCTTACTATTACATCATTAGTATCTAATATTGTTATTGTATAAGGAACAGCACCTCCATTGGGAACAACTGTTAATCTTGACCCAGGATTTGTATCCGTAGCACAATAAGCCAATCGGTTAGAATAAATATTATTTATTGTTAATGTCCTTCCTGATCCATAATCTGGTACAATAACCTCTTTGGTTATTGGAGTCGATGCATTGTTGTCATCATATACTCCTACAGTATAAGTACCTGGTGCCAAATTTAAAAAAACAGGATCATCTTGGGGAGTACCAATTACTGATCGGGTTACTTTATAATCTACCAGTTCATATTGTACTCTTCCAACTGCATTAGTCGCCGTTACTGTAATCGAACCATCGTTTACACAAAAGGCTGGTGTACTCACTGTCGTAAAATCAAGTACTTGAGCTCCTCCTACTAATGGCAGAAAACCCAAAAGCAATATTAGTAATTTTATATTCTTCATATTTTTATATTGTAATTCTTTGAACTAAATAATTTCTATTTACCCATATTTATAATAAACTCACTACGCCTATTGGCTAGATGTTGCTCTTCTGTACACGATACGCCATCATTACAACCATTTATCAATTGTGATTCTCCATATCCTTTTGCCGTTAATCGGCTTTTATCAATCCCATTTTTAATCATGTATTTCATCGTAGCCTGTGCTCTTTTTTCTGATAGCTTTTGGTTGTAAGCTATACTTGCGCGGCTGTCTGTATGAGAACGAATGTCAACTTTCATCATTGGGTATTCATTCATAACAGCTATAATCTTGGCTAGATCATGCTCTGCAATTGGATTAATATTTGATTTATCCAATTCGAAATGAATATTAGAGATCCCAAAAACTTTTGCTAAATCATCTCCAGTAGTAATTGTTTTTACATTTTTACTTAAAGCAAAATCTTGTTGTGTTTTTCCTGTAATTTGAGAAGTCGTAACATTAACTTCTTTTGTTTCGTAGTCTTTCTGTAAAACACGTACATAATAATTTTCTTCGCATACAACTTCATGAGTATATACTCCTTTATCATTGGAATAAACCTCTTTTAATAAATTAAATTTCGAGTCGAATAATTGTACTTGTACATTAGCCAAAGGCGTTCCTGCAACATCATCGGTAATAATACCTACAAGTTCTTGGTCACAATTATAGGTTAAGGGAAGTTTCTCTTTTAGTTTGAAGATATCATCATAACCCAGAGTGCCTTCTCTATTTGTCGAGAAAAATCCCTGTTTGGATTGTGAATTAATCCAAAAAGCAAAATCATCATTACTGCTATTTACTGGTGCCCCAATATTAAATACTCTTTGGTAGGTATTGTTTTTTTCTAATGGTGATACAAAAATATCCAGTCCGCCTAATCCAGGATGCCCATTTGAAGCAAAATACAATTCATTTGCCTCCGAAATAAAAGGGAATGTTTCTTTTCCTTCAGTATTAATTTTATCTCCTAAATTTTCTGGGGTTCCAAAACTTCCATCAGCATTAATTGCTACTTTAAATATATCCGAATCTCCTTTGGTTTCGGGCATATTCGAAGCAAAGTAAAGTGTTTTCTCATCTGGACTAAGCGCAGGATGTGCTACACTATATTCATTGGAGTTAAAAGGTAATTCGACAACATTAATCCATTTATTATCTTTTAAAACTGCTCTGTATATTTTTAAAAGAATCGTTTTGTCTTTGCTTTTTTGATTCTTCCCGTCCAAGAAATTATTTCGGGTAAAATACATCGTTTTCCCATCTTTGGTAAATACCGGAGTTGACTCGTTTACATGAGTGGTTATTACTTCCGAAAATCGTTTCGGAGTACTTAGATGTCCATTATCATCAATAATTGCAGTATATAAATTGGTAAACGATTGATTTGTCCATTTATCTCTGCGCTTTATAAATCCCATTGTATCTCTTGCCGAAGTAAAAACCAGTTGATTACCTAGAAAACTAGTTCCATAATCCGAGTATTCCGAGTTGATTCCTGCATTCTCTACAGTATATCTCCCTGAGTTTTTCTTAATCACTTCCAGAAAGTCCTTTTGCTTATTATACAATTGAGCTCTGCTATCCTGACCAGATTTCAGGCTGAATTGATCCAGTATTGCATCAGCTTTTTTATAATCTCCTATCGCTTTTAAACTTTGTGCATAACGATAGTAATACTTTGTTGGTACGGTTTCTTTTAAATCAAAAAGTGCTGTGTACCATTTTTCGGCTTTGGCCAATTCACCATTGAAATAATATGCATTTCCTAATTTCTGAAATAAGTCCGTCGATTTATATCCTTTTCCGGCTATATTTTCGTAAACCTTTATAGCATCGATATAAGCAAATTGATCATAGTTTTTATCTGCTGTTTTAACTTCTCTCTTTTGAGCAAAAGCAATACTGATACTGATACTGAACAGAAATATAAATAGTAATTTTAGTTTCATATGTAGTTCTATTTTGTAATAAATTGGATCTTAAAAGAATCGAGGAGAAACGATTCTGGTATAATTTTTAAAAAGCTCAAACCGTAGAAAAATCTCATGTGAACCTGAGTTGTAATTTGCCAACCTGGTTGTTTCGGCATCATAAGCATAGCCAATCAACAAACCATCAGATACCTGAAAACCTACCATTGCACTTAAAGCTGCACTCCAGCGATAAGCAACTCCAGCGGTGAATTTATCATCGAATAAAAAATTAGCCGATATATCTACTTGTAAAGGAGCTCCATCAACCATTTTTGTCAATAAGGAGGGTTTGAATTTTAAATTGTAGTCTAAATCGAAAACATATCCTGCCATTAAATAATAGTTTATGCGCTCTTTGGCAACATAACTATAAGCACTTTTATCAAAATAACTATTCTCTAATATTTTAGGAATCGATAATCCAACATAAAATTTATCTGAGTGTAAATAAACTCCTGCTCCAATATTTGGAGAAAACTTATTATCGATATTATCTTGAAAATTGGGATCTAAAGGATCATAAATATTTAGTTTGGTGTAATCGACATTAAGTAAACCTGCCGTAGCTTTTAACCCAAAAGATAATTTATAGTTAACCGAAGTATTGATTGTATAAGAGAAATCGGCCGCAATGTCATTCTCAGTCATTGGTCCTATTTGATCATTGATAACCGATATTCCTAAACCAACATTACTATTGTTAATAGGCGTATTAAAAGATAGGACATTGGTAAGCGGAGCGCCATCTAACCCAACCCACTGATTCCTATGCAAACCAAAAATACTCATTACGCCACGTGAACCCGCATAAGCAGGATTTATACTTGTTGTATTGTACATGTATTGTGTGTATTGCGAATCTTGCTGCGCCCAAGCAGCACTATATACCAATAGTGCTACTAGTATTAGCCTTATTCTTTTATTTCCCATTACTAAATAATTTAGAATGCAAAATGACACAAACTTTTTGACACAATATGTTTAAAAAGTAACAGAATAAGACATACTTTGAATATTAAGCAAACAACAAGCATCTAAATACCAAATAAATGCGAATTATTTATTAAATAAAAAGAAGTAGTAAAACAGAGTCGAATAAAAAGATTTAATAAGAGGCTTTAACAAAATCTTCAGAAGGCTTTCTTCCAAATTGCTGAGCATATTTTGAAGTAAAATAACTTAGCTTGGTATAATTTAGTTCTTGAGAAATATCCAGCAATGAATCAAACTTGCCACTTTTAAGAAGTTCACTGGCTAGAATCATTTTTTCTCTTACAAAGAAATTATTCGGGGGACTAATAAACATTTTTTTAAACAAAGACATATATTTTGAAACTGACATTCCTGCCATATCAGCCAAAAATTCAACTCCAACAAACCCTGTATATAAATTATCCAACAAATAATCTTTGGTAGTATTCAAAATTTCCGCCTCTCTTTCTGGTATATGATGAAGCATGGGTGCAAGATTAGAATACCGATCGATAAATGTTGCCAGTAATCTAAGCGCTACTCCTCGTAAATATATTTCAAAAGCAGGATCCAGAAAGGATTTACTTTTAATAGCGTGCATAATGACCTTGCTTTCACTATCTATATGATCATAAAAAAAAAGTGTGTTTTTTCCGCTTTTTATTTTACGCTTATTAACATCTTTTATAGCTCCGTTTACAACCGAAAATTTTAATAAATCCTTAGCAACCAATAATCGCATCGCAAAAACCCTTTCTCCCACAACAGGTTGAAAAACCTTATCGATAGCATTATCAAATACTCCTAAACCTAAATTTGCTTTATATCCTATTTTATGTTTTATCCCCTGAATATGAATCAGATTCATCTCATCGCTAAAATCATAATGAATTATATATAAAGCCTCATCGGATTTAAGTTTTCTTATAAGAATAGTTTCTTTAAATATTAAATCCCAAATTACAACAGATAGTCCAGGAACAACCTCGGTATAGTAAAAACCTCCATCTCCAACTTTTTTAGGCATCTGCAAGAATTTATCATCTATTAACTCTGCTCCAAGTTGCTCAATAAGTTGTTTTACAAGTTGTTTTTGCCATACTGATGTTAAAGTATAAGTGTGACTAATTTCGATCATTATTGCAGTTGTTTAATAAAATCCTTTGGAGACATTCCGAATAATTCCTTGAACTTAGCAGTAAAATAAGAATTGTTGGTAAAATTTAATTCATGTGAAACTTGAGCTATCGTTAATTGTTTTTCATGTAAAAGTCGTTTGGCTTCTAAGAGTTTATTGGTTAAGAAAAAAGAATTAGGAGTCATTCCTGTAATCTTCTTGAATAGGCTTTTATACTTTGATTCGGACATATTTGCCTCTTGTGCCAAGAAATTGATACTTGGAAAGGTGTAATTTAAGTTTTCGATTAAATAGGCTTGTGATTTTATGATACTCCCCAAATCAATCTCATTGACAGTGTCGACTACAATCTCATCCAGAATCATTTTTTCTATATATTCTGCCAGAAGATTTTGTACCGTACCTCTTAAGTGTAGCTCAAAAGATCCATCCTCAGGCTTCTGAGCCTTTAAATTCATCAAAAGATTATAACTTTCATTAGTCATCCTTGTTAATTTAACTATTGTATTAAGCTCTGGATTAAAAATATCATCTGCATGATCTTTTATAGAAGGGTTGTTTTTAAAATACCCTTTTATCACTTCTTTTTTTATAAAAATACAAAGCGAAAGCACCTGACTACCTGATTTAACAAAGTAATCATGATATAAGCTACTGTCTACAAAAGCTAAATTATAATTCCACCTGCCAATAGGACTCGATAAACCATTTGATACAAAAACAGCTTCTCCTTCGGTAAGATTATAATAAACACCAATAAAATCATCTGTTTTATTCTCTTGCCTGTAATGAATGTCTGAATGATACAAAACATCCAGATAAAGTGCTGAGATTCCAAAGTCACAACTTAAAAAATACCTATAACCTGTATGAATATGATCTGGTACCACAATAAAATTACCATCAACCTTTCCTTCAAGTTGATTTGCCAGGGGCTCTACCCAGTCCAACTCTACCCCGTAATGATGTGTGATTTTCTTCATGAATTTTTTACTTAAGCCTTTTACAAAACAAAGTTGGTTTTGCGTTAATTTAATTTCAAAAAACCTCCATATTTAAATGAAAAATCTAATGGATTGTATTTTATTAATCAACTATCGCGGGGCAATGATAGAGTCAATACTACTTAATCTGGTTATTTATCTTCTATTTCTAAAAAACCAGACTGCAAAATGAAACAATATTTTCGGCTCAATATGTTTAAAAAATATCAGATTAAGACATTTTTTAAATGCACTACGTAAATATAAAAATTATTCATACAAGTATTACAATAAAAAAAGAGCCCTTAAAACAAGAGCTCTTAAAGTAATGACCTGATACAACACCTCTTATTCATGAAGAATAAACTTTATTGATACCCGAAATTATTAAATTAAGGTTATTGAAAATACTTCATTGGTGTTGCTCTTAAATATTTTTTGAAGAATTCGATAAAAGCGCTATCACTTGAAAATTCGAGAGCATAAGCCGTTTCACCAACATTTTTACCTTCTGCCAATAATTCAATTGCTTTTTGAAGCCGCCATTGTTGCCTCCATTCCTGATATGACATGCCAGTCTCTTTTAAAAAGATACGACTTACTGTTTTTTCGCTTACAAGAGCATCTATGGCTAATTTTTTTAAAAAAGGTGGTAACGATTCTCCTAGATTCCAATGTTCTACAAATGGTTTAATTCTTAAATCCTGAGGAACTATTAATGTTAGGTTTTCTTTTGCTGCACTATAAAACTCTTCCCAAAAAACCGATAATACATTTTTTTGCAAATCAAAAGGCATATCCCATTCCCAAAAAGAGATTTTTTCTATTATCTCTTTTAATAAATTATTTACATTCAAAATTGTTAATCCTACAGGTACTTCCGGAAACAAAACGGTATCAAAATATATAGAGCGATAAGCCACAACATTTCGAGTAATGACCCTATGTGGAAAATTTGCAGGAAGCCATACTCCCATAGTGGGAGGCAAAATACTTTTTTTGTTTTCACTAATAACTGTAATACAACCACTTGGAGCATATAAAAATTGTGCCTTTTCATGTTGATGCAACCCCGAATCATGATTAGTAAAATCTGATGCAATACCAATAACTGATACCTCTAAATCATCAGGATTAAAATAACTGTCTTTTAAAATAAATGCCATTTGTCCTTATTTTGATGTTTTTAGTCTTAATGTCGTTAATAAGATACTAAATCATAAAGATACTTTTGCTAAAAATAAAAAATAATTACAATTGAACCACAATGAAAAAGAAACCAACTATAACTATATTGATTGTTTTAATAATGTTTCCTCAATTTGTAGAGACAATTTATAGCCCTGCGCTACCAAGTATAGTCGAGCAATTTGATGTTAGTAATAAAGAAGCGTCCCAAACCATATCAATATATTTTATCGCTTTTGCACTTGGAGTTGTATTTTGGGGCATCCTATCTGATAAAATTGGAAGGCGGAAGTCTATGCTTTCTGGTTTAATCATCTACACAATTGGGTCAATTCTTGCCATATTAGCCAGCAATTTTAATATAATCCTAATTGCCAGAATAATATCGGCTTTTGGAGCAGCAGTTGGTTCTGTAGTAACACAAACTATCCTCAGAGATATTTATGATAAAAAAGAACTTGGGAAAGTATTTTCGATAGTGGGAATCGCACTTTCCATTAGTCCTGTCATTGGGCTTATAACTGGAGGAATAGCTGCTGAAAAATATGGACATATTGGAGTTTTTTCAATTCTCCTGCTACTAGCTTTTATATTGAGCTTGATGTCCTTTAAATTTCTTCCTGAAACAAAAAATGATTCAGTAAACAAGCTTAACTTCAAAACAACCCTGATTAAGTTACTTAATGATAAATCTATTTGGTTAAACACCTTTTTAGTTAGTGCCTTTAACATAATGTTATTTAGCTATTATTCGCTTGCTCCATTTATCTTTGAAAAATTAGGATACAATTCAACTCAGTTTGGATATAGTGGGATTATCTTAGCGATAAGCTCTTTTATAGGTAGTATGATAAATAAAAAACTGATTCATAATAACATTTCTGCTGATCGTCTAATTCTAATTGCGACAATAATTGCATCTTTAGGAAGTTTAGGAGTTCTATTATTACAACAAAGTTTATACTTTTTAATACCTATGATGCTAATTATCGTAGCATATGGTCTGGCAATTCCAAATATATTAAGTCAGGCTCTAATTAAATACAGAGATGTTGCAGGTACTGCAGGTGCTTTATTTGGGCTAATGTATTATGTTCTAATAGGAATTGGGTTGGCTATTTCTGGATTAGTTCAAAATTTTGGTTTAATACTCATCACATTATCCTTACTTTCTATTTTGTTTGCGATTAAAAATAAGAATCTAAATCACTTAAATAAATAGACTTTTACCCATAAAAAAAAGCGATTCTCAATAATGAAAATCGCTTTTTATTTATTCTTTAAACGCTAATTAGCTTTTAATCCAATTGATAATTTCTGGATCAGTTGGCAATGTTTTAGGAGAGATTACTTTTACTAATTCTCCTTTTTCGTTGATTAGGTATTTCTGAAAGTTCCACTCTACTTCTGAATCTTGCACTCCGTTTTTAGATTTTTGAGTTAAGAACTTATATACTTCGTTCATATCATCTCCTTTTACCGAGATTTTGTCCATCATAGGAAAAGTAACACCGTAATTTTGTTGGCAAAAAGCACCAATTTCTTCATTTGTACCTGGTTCTTGTGATGCAAAGTTATTTGCAGGAAACCCAACAATTACAAAACCTTTATCTTTATATTCTTTGTAAATTGCTTCTAAATCCTTGTATTGTGGTGTTAATCCACATTTTGAAGCTGTATTTACAATCATTATCTTTTTTCCTTTTAAAGAAGCAAAATCAAACGGATTTCCTGATAAGTCTTCTACTTTAAACTGATAAATGGTTTGTTTTTCCATGATATTTTCGCTTTTACTGTTTTTATTTTTTTTATTTTGTGCTTGATTCTGACAGCTAAATAAAAACATAACTCCACAGAATAGAAACAATATATTTTTCATAATTAAATTTTTTATAAAATTAATCAAATTTGATTTACCTGATTTCGTTCTTCACTTTATTTTATGATGAACAATTGTTAATTAACCAAAGAAGCCTAACGCTATAAACGTTAGGCTTCTTTAATAAACAAATTAAATTATTTTATTAAAATTTGTATATAATTCTTCCTTTCATAAAAAAGGGAGTTCCTGGCGTAAAATGTATTTCTTCGACACTTTCTGGCTCATTTTTTAATCTCGATTCCGTTGCAAACTGGGTTTCATTCCATGCTGTATTAAATAAATTATCGATTGAAACTCCAAAAGTGAATTTTTTATAATCATAATTCACATTCATATCACATACAAAATAACCTGCGGCAACAATAGAATTATCCTCATTGGCAGGACGATTCTTTAAGTAACGGTAACGTATTCCTCCCGAAAACCCGTTCCATTTATGAAAACTTAATCCTCCTGTTGTTGTAAAATCTGGTGCTAACGGAATATAGTTTTCTCCCTTAGGTTCATCAATACTACGGGCATAGGTATAATTTCCATCAAAATCAAAATACAACCATTGGTTTAATTGGTAACGCAACCCTAAATCTGCTCCCATACGTCTGGTTTTTCCACTTGGCTCAACAATTCCTGCATCACCAACATACACAAACTCTTGTTGTAAATATAAATACCATAAAGCCGAGTTTACGATTAAATTAGGGAATGGTTTCCAGATTGTTCCTAAATCTGCTCCAACAGAAATAGGTAAAATATCTGTTCCTTTATTAGCCACTACTACCCTGGTATCGTTAGAGTGAAAACCAACTCCTGATTTAAGATAATATTGCAAATTATTGTTTTGAGTATAAATAAAATTAAGCTTAGGCGAAACTCTCACTTTATTCTCTGATTGTGTTTTGTAATCTGTCGTTAACTTATCCTGATAATTAAACTTAAAATAATCGATTCTTACAGCTGGGTTTATAATTAATTTCCCAATGTTTATCTCTGAGTTTAAATAAGTAAAAAGATTAGACTCATCGATATCTCCTAACTTAATTTGTTCTAAAACGGTTCTTCTGTTTAGTGTATGCGAAAGTTCAGAATCGGTTGTAGCGTCACTACGAAATCCAACTCCCCATTGAAATCCTAAATCTAATTTATCTGTTTTAACCTTCTTGTTCAATTCAGCATTCATTCCATAAATATTTCTATTTTCTTTTTGCTTAATCTGATCGCCATTTACTGGGTCATTTAAGAAAAAAGTAAAATTCGAATACAATTCAAACTCATAATTAGTATAAAAAGCATTGGCTTTTAAGAATGTATTTTCGTCAATTATTTTATGAATAGAAGCATTAAAGTTTGTTCTAGATGTGTTTCCTCCTTCTGTATCATCTACAGATCCAAATCTCGAAATTATCCCTTGATCTACCAATCGTTGCGGAATTTGCCCTGATGCATCCCATTTGCTCGAAAAACGTGAGGCTAAAATCGATATTTTGCTATTATCATCAAGTATCGCCGAATATTTCCCTAATAAATTTACTCTATTAAAGTTTTGAGGAGAATCAAAAGGGCCATCGGTTATAATATATTCGGTAGCAATATAAGCGCTTTGCTTTTTTTGTTTTCCTAGTAAGTCAAATAAACCAACAGTTCTAAAGGTATTAAACTGTCCTACTTCAACACCAATACTACTATTTTCTAGTTTGTCTTTGGTTTTAAAATCAACATATCCTGTTGTTGCAAAATCGCCTTTATTGGCATAATATGCTCCTTTACCAAAATCTATTTTATCTACCGTTTCGGGAATCACAAAATGCAAGTCTGAGTATCCTTGTCCGTGTGCATGCGAAACCATATTTACAGGCATTCCGTCAACCGTAATTGCAATATCGGTTCCGTGATCGATATCAAACCCTCTTAAAAACATTTGCTCGGCTTTTCCTCCTCCAGCATGCTGTCCAATAAATAATCCAGGCACTTTACGTAAAATTTCTTGCGAAGAGTTTACTGGAGTTACCTCCAAATCTATCTTCGAAATCACATTCATTGCTAGTACTTTAGGCTGAATTACAACTTCATCTAATTTAAAACTATCGTCTTCTAGCGCAATTATGATATCCGAGTCAGTTATTGTGTAAGTTGTCTTTTTATATCCCAAAGCACTAACCTTTAAAACATCTCCAATGGTAGATTTCTCGATACTAAAATTTCCAATTTCGTTAGTATGTGCGTGACTTTCGGATTTTGCATTAAAAATATAGGCATTTTCAATAGTGTTTCCATTTACATCAACTACAATACCTTTTAAAATTTGACTGTAACTTTTTAACCCAAAGGTCATCAGGAGTATTAATAAATATTTTTTCATTGGGGAATTTTATAATCTGAATTATTTTTGCATGCAAGATTTTGAATTGATTATTCTTACATTTTTTTTGGCAAAAATATTCTTTTTATAACTCATCGCCAAGTCGAACTTTAATTTAAAACTTTAAACGATATTAATAACTCAATTTTAAGCCTTTTGTGGTTAAATCTAACTTTTGGTGATTGGAATTTTGAAGTAGAATGCAATTTAATTAGGAAAAGGTTTCCAAATTCGTTCCTTCGTCTGCTCTGTAGAAAATGGCAAAATATTATCCCCCATATTTACCATTACTATCCTAAATACATTAGAATGGAAACCTATCCCTGATTAAAAACAAATATTTAAGTCTAAATTATCCCCCATTCAGACCTTCATTATTTTGTATATACGAGATTGGTTTGAGTTTGGTTTTAAAAAAATAAAAAAATGTAATATTTTATTTTTCATGCATTTAGAACCTTTTCTTGTTAGAAATAAATTACAATTTCTTTAAATTTTTGAATTATATTTATACCAACTTTAACAATATTCCCCATTTATAAACTAAAGTTCATGCGTTTATTCACCCAAAATCTATAGAATATGAGTCAAGAAGAGTTATTAGTATTAATTTATAAGAAAGACGAAAAAGCTTTTACACATCTCTACGATATGTATTCCAAAAGTTTATTTGCTGTAATTAATGTTCTTATAAAAAATAGAGAAGAAGCCGAAGATGTACTTCAGGAAGTATTTGTTAAAATTTGGAAAAACATCGATTCTTACCACGAAAGTAAAGGTCGATTTTATACCTGGATCCTTAATATTGCCAGGAATACATCAATTGATAAACTCCGATCAAAAAATTTCAATAACAGTCAAAAAAACCTTTCTTCAGATAATTTCGTACATCTACTTGACGACAGTAACAAACTCGTCAATAAAATAGATACTATTGGTATTCATGAGTTTGTAAAAAAACTAAAACCTAAATGTATTGCAATAATTGATTTATTATTCTTTAAAGGATATACGCAACAAGAAGCTTCAGAAGAGCTTGCGATGCCTTTGGGAACTATAAAAACGCAAAACAGAAATTGTATTAACGACTTACGAATTTATTTGAAATTATAATGGAAACAAAAGAATATATAGAATCAGGAATTTTAGAGCTTTATGTTTACGGATTACTTACAGAGTCTGAAAGCATAGAAGTGGCCGCAATGGCTAAAAAACATGACGAAATTAATGATGAGATTATTGCAATCGAAAAAGCAATAGTAGCATTATCCTCAAGTTTTTCTCCTTTTCATTCGGTAGCTAATTTTGAAAAAATTAAAGCTAAACTAGAACTTAAACACGGCAAAGTTGTCGATATGAAACCAGCTTCTACTTGGTCTCAATATGTTGGTTGGGTAGCGGCTGTACTCTTCTTATTAGGTTTTGCTTATCAGTATGTGCAACTTACCCAAACTAAACAAGCAATAGAAGTTGTAGGTAGTGAAAAAGATAAATTAAAAAGTGAATATGCGCTCTTAGACCAAGAAAGCAAAATCACCGAGAAAAACTTATCGATTGTAAGGGATATAAAAAACACTGGAGTTACACTGGGCGGACAAGCAGTTGCGCCACAATCTTTTGCCAAAGCATATTGGAATAAAGACACTAAAGTAACTTATATTGATGCTGCTGGATTACCAAAACCTCCAAAAGGAAAAGTATATCAGGTTTGGGCTTTAAAATTAAGTCCTGTACTTACTCCTACTAGTATTGGTTTGTTGACTGAATTTGACTCTAACAATCAAAAAATATTCAAGGTAGAAAATACTGGTTATGCCGAAGCTTTTGGAATCACACTCGAACCTGAAGGCGGAAGCCCAAGTCCTACAATGGATCAATTATATACTTTAGGAAAGGTTTAAAAACCAACTTATTATAAAAATTTAAAACGCATATTAAAACAAATTAATATGCGTTTTTTTATTATTTTTAAAATCTAAACTAACCAATAACTAAACCAATTTATGAACAGTACATTAATCTTAAGAGTTGCAGTTGCGATTATCTTACTTACACACAGCGTTTTCGGAATATTCGACAATGGCATTAATAATTTTGGGAATCTCTATTTAAACCAAATTGGGTTTGCTCCTTTTGGTGTATTTCTTGCCTGGTCCATAAAACTATCGCACATTGTAGCTGCTGTACTTTTGCTTATCAATAAATACATCAACTTTGCTGCAATCGTTACTATTTTAGTTCTTATTATGGGGATTATTCTGGTTCATTTTCAAGAAGGATGGTTTGTTGTAGGTGGCGGAAGAAACGGAATGGAATATAACTTTTTACTGATTTGCGTTTTACTGGCAATTATGTTTCCAAAAGGTTTTTTTGGAGGTTCTGAGAAATAAAGGTTCAAAGGTACTAAGAGACAAAGGTTCAAAGGTTTTTTAAAGGAGCTAAGGTTTTGATTTGCAAAGGTTCAAAGGTTGCATAGTTTGCACATAAAATAATCACAATAGCTTTGCGAACTTTACGTAAAACCTTGTGCCCTTTGCGATTAATTTTTTTACACAAACTATGCAACCTTTGAACCTTTGTCTCTTGGTACCTCAGTACCTTATAAAAAAATCAATCTAAATCTGAAAAACCGAACTCTTCTTCCATCTTCAAAAAGTCTTCTTTAGTTGGAGTTGAGACAAATAAGGGATAATCTTCTGATAAGTTCCCATTATCATCTGTAAAATACCAAATTAGCTTTCTGTCATTTTCATAAATAATCCAGTTATTATGATCTACAACTTTTTGCCAATCTTTAGTGGTTATCTCTTCTATAAATTCTGTTAACTCATCCTGATCCATGTCATAAATTGCACCCGAAAACGGATAGCCACCTTCTGCGCATTGTCCGTACATTATCATTTGTAAAAAATCTGAAAGCAATATTTCTTCTGAATACCATACCGCATTATCTATACTTTGAGTTTGATAAACTAAAGTATCTGCTGTACTAACGCCCCAATAACATACGTTCTGGTTTTCTTCTAGAAAGACTAATTTTTCATCTTCATAAAACAAATCTTCAGGTTTTAGAAATCGCTGAAATGAAGACATAAAAATATCCAATTTACCTACGGTAATATAAAACTCTTTCAATATTGCTGGTATTGATTGTCCTAGTTTCGTTTCTGCATTTTCAATTGTTTCTACATCAAATCCGTCATTGTTTGTTAATAAACGCCCTAATAATTTTTCGGCAATTTGTCTTATCATATTTTTTGAATTAATAATATCTATATATTTTTTAGTCTATGAATGATCTTTTTAAATCTGTAACAAAAATACTTAATTCAGAATTTATTTCTCCCCCAAAATAACTACTATTATCGCCTAAAATCGATTTAAAGAATGCTGTTTTTCATACTCACCTTTTTAAGTCTACACACATCAATACAAACCAATTATAATAAATTCTTCTTAATTTTATTTATTTTTTAAAATCTATATCGTAATATTGCAATATAAAAATATGACAATGGGAGCAACTAAAACAGATTTCTTTACAGACAACCAAAACGAACTTGCTATTCTGGCAAAAGCATTGGGTCACCCTGCAAGAATTGCCATTATAGAATACTTACTTAAAGTAAATGCATGTATTTGCGGTGATATCGTAAACGAATTACCCCTATCGCAGCCTACGGTTTCTCAGCATCTTAAAGAGCTTAAAAATGCTGGTTTAATAAAAGGTAATATCGAAGGAAACGCTATTTGCTATTGCATTAACGAATCGGGATTTGAAAAAATTAAAGTTTTTTTCCAACATGTTGAAACGCATTTGGAGAAAAGAAATAATGAATGTTGTTAAATATTAAAAATAAAAATTATGAAACTTTCAGAAATTAAAAACATCTTAAAAACAGTTGAAGCTATTAATTTTCAGCTTCCAAATGGGACTTTTGTACCCGAATATTTTCACGTAACTGAAGTTGGTTTAATAACCAAGAATTTTATCGATTGTGGCGGGACTGTTCGCAAGGAAACAGTTGTAAATTTTCAGCTTTGGGATGCCAATGATTATGAACATAGGTTAAAACCACAAAAACTGGTTCATATCATCGAACTTTCGGAAAAGGTTTTAGTCCCGATAGCTATCGGGATCGAAGATTTTGAAATTGAAGTTGAATATCAAGATACTACTATTGGCAAATATGATTTAGGTTTTAACGGTAAAGATTTTGTTTTACTAAACAAACAAACGGCTTGCTTGGCTCAAGATCAATGCGGAATTCCATCTGAAAAACCAAAAGTTCATCTTTCGGATATATCAAATCAATCTAGTTCTTGTACTCCAGGCGGTAGTTGTTGCTAATCTCATAATCTCCTAAATATGAACATACTATTCCCAGAAATCGAAAACACAATTCGTTCTTTTGATTTCAAATCTATTACCAATGAACGAAAGAATGCTTTGCTGCCTTTAATATTTTATATACAAGATAGAGTAAATACGCTACAAGAAATTAGGCTTGTTTTTATTTGCACTCATAATTCAAGAAGAAGTCATCTGGCTCAAGTTTGGGCGCAGACTGCAGCGGCACATTTTGACATAAAAAATGTTATTAGTTATTCGGGAGGAACTGAAGCCACAGCTTTGTATCCAATGGTAGTAAAAACATTAGAAAAATCTGGTTTTAAAATCGAAGCTATTTCTGAGGGGAAAAATCCGGTTTATTCCATAAAATTTGCATCGAATGAACATCCTATTATTGGATTTTCTAAATCATTTGACGCTAGTTTCAATCCCGATAGCAAATTTGTGGCTATCATGACATGTTCTCAAGCCGATGGTGATTGTCCATTTATTGCTGGTGCCGAGAAACGAATTCCGATTACTTATGAAGACCCAAAAGCATTTGATAATACACCTTTACAACTTGAGAAATATCAGGAGCGCAGTTTGCAAATTGCTACCGAAATGTTTTATGTTTTCTCACTAATAAAAAAATAATATGTCTGCAAATACTTGCGCCCCTACTATCGAAAGAAAGAAGCTAGGTTTTCTTGATCGTTTTTTAACGCTTTGGATTTTTCTTGCCATGGCAGCTGGGGTTTCAATTGGTTATTTTGTTCCGTCTAGCGGAGATTTTATCAATTCTTTCTCTAGCGGAACTACCAATATTCCGCTAGCAATTGGTTTAATACTTATGATGTATCCTCCGCTAGCAAAAGTGAAATACGAACTCATGGGTGAAGTTTTTAAAAACACTCGTGTATTGGGTGCTTCTCTTTTTCTTAACTGGGTTGTAGGTCCTTTTTTAATGTTTGGTTTGGCTTTATTATTCTTAAATGGTTATCCTGAATATATGATTGGCTTAATCTTAATAGGTTTAGCCCGATGTATTGCAATGGTTGTTGTATGGAATGATCTTGCTGATGGAAACCGTGAATATGCCGCTGGTTTAATTGCGCTAAATAGTATTTTTCAGGTTTTGCTTTATAGCATTTATGCTTGGTTTTTTATTACTGTTTTACCTCCTTATTTTGGATATACGGGTTTTAATGTAAACATATCCATTGGTCAAATTGCCGAAAGCGTTGGTATTTATTTAGGGATTCCTTTTGCACTTGGTATTGGTAGCCGTTATATTCTTATTAAGCTAAAAGGTATCACCTGGTTTGAGAATAAATATGTGCCTGCAATTTCCCCTATTACATTGATTGCTTTGCTTTTTACCATATTAATCATGTTTAGCCTAAAGGGAGAATTAATTGTACAAATCCCAATGGATGTTATACGAATTGCTATTCCGCTGGTTCTTTATTTTGTTATAATGTTTGTATTTAGCTTTTTTACAGGGAAATATTTTGGTGCCGATTATTCTAAAACTACTGCAATTGCATTTACAGCTACTGGAAACAATTTTGAACTTGCGATTGCTGTTGCCATTGGGGTTTTCGGAATCAATAGCGGACAAGCTTTTGCTGGCGTAATTGGTCCATTAGTCGAAGTTCCTGCTTTGATTGCTTTGGTTAATGTTGCTTTTTGGTTTAGGAAAAGGTTCTTTAAAAAAAGGTACTGAGGTTCTAAGTTGCAAAGGTCCAAAGGTTGCTTAGTTTGTGTACACTCTTGATCACAATAATGCTTTGCGCCCTTTGCGTAAACTCTGCGCCCTTTGCGGTTGTTTTTTTTTACCGCAAAGGGCGCAAAGTTTTTTACAAGTACAATTCTATAAAATCGCAAAGCACGCAAAGCTTTGTGTCTTAAACTTTATACTCTTTGTAGTTGTTTTTTGCACGCAGATTTAGCAGATTGAGCAGATATGTATTGCTTGTTTTATCATGAAAACGAATGTCCTAGCCCTGATGGGAACGGCATCCTTTTTATTTTTTCTTTAAAAATAAAAAGATATAGTGTCCCGATAACTATCGGGAAGCAGGAAATAGCTTCTAATTTTAGGAATAAAGATACTAAGTAGCTAAGAGGCTAAGATTCTAAGTTTTTTTTACCGCAATGAACGCAAGCTTTTACGCAAAGTTCGCAAAGCTGTACTGTTACTAAGAAAAATGCTAAATAAAAAAAGGTTCAACTTTGCAGTTGAACCTTTTTATGTGAATTAATAATCTGTTATTTTTTATAATACTTGCGGTATTTTGGGTATGTCACGGCTCCTATTAAGGTTATTGCTGCTAATGAATACCAAATCCAGTCTAGTGAATGTGCTTCTCCGCTTGCGTATGAATGTAATCCTACTAAGTGGAAGTTTACTCCGTAATATGTAAATAAGATTGAGATAAACGCAAACATACTCATTAGGTTAAATATCCATTTTCCGCGTAAGGCTGGTACAAAACGAGCGTGAATTACAAATGCGTAAATCATGATACTAATTAATGCCCAAGTTTCTTTTGGATCCCATCCCCAGTAACGTCCCCAACTTTCATTGGCCCATTGTCCTCCAAGGAAGTTTCCTATGGTTAGCATAATCAATCCGATTGTTAATGCCATTTCGTTGATATAGGTAATTTCCTGAATGTTTAAATCCATTTTGGCTTTATTGCTCTTATTGGTAAAGAATATTAATACCAACGATACAAATCCTAATATCATTCCTAATGCAAATGGTCCGTAACTAGCAACAATTACTGCTACGTGTATCATTAACCAGTATGAGTTAAGAACTGGCTGTAAATTGGCTATTTCTGGGTCAATCCAGTTCATATATGCTGCCATTAGGATCATTGCTGTTACAAATGCTGATGATGCTACGGTAAGCTTAGATTTTCTGTCAAAAGCCAACCCGAAGAACATTGTTGCCCAAGCTACATATATGATAGACTCGTAAGCATTACTCCATGGTGCGTGTCCCGAAATGTACCAACGTGCTATTAATCCTAGTGTATGTAACCCAAATAAGGCTCCAATAATTATATGGAAAACATTAACTGTTATTCTTAATGACTTTTTCTCGAAGAAGATATTCAGAATTGTAAAAATAAGCATCAGGATTGAAGCTGTAATATACCAATACGGAAGCTTTTTAAACACATCGTATTTATTATACAATAACTCTGATGTAATTTTCTCTTCGCTTGGTCGTACTTTACTTCCAAACTTCTTCTGGAACCCATTAATACTTTCTAGTAACTCATCAGCTTGTTTAAAATCTTTGGTTATCGAAGCGTTGTTTAAAGCAGCAAAATACATTGGTAGTATTTGCTTTACGTACGTTTCGTCCATTCCTTTTAAACCAGCATTACTAATCTCAAGGTATGAAATCCATTTATTGTTTGGATCTTTTGGTATCGGGAAAATCTTAAGCATACTTCCGCTTAAAGCCGATTCCATAAGGTTTACTTTTTTATCGGTTTCGATAAAATCTTTCTCAAATTGATTCGGATTTGCTGCTTTATAAGCCGCATCTAAATAAGGTGATAATTTATAGTTTCCTTTTTCGTCAAAAAACTTAATAAAAGGTGCAAATCCTGCATCTTTATCAACTCCTATAATTTTACGAATACTATCATTTCCTGATTTTATGTATATAATCGGGATCTCTATCCAAACCTGTGCGTATTGTGTCATTGACAAAAATACTTGGTCTGAATTCATTCCGTTATACGTATCGTCATGACTTACTTTTCTCAATAATTCTGATGAGAAAGTATTAATAGGCTTCATTCTTCCGCCTGCATCCTGAATAATTAAACGACCAAATTTAGCAGCATGCTCTTTTGGCGCTTTATAGATATTTATTAACGAATCAAGTTGTTTCTGACTTGGTGGTCTTGTTACATGATTTGCATGATTGTTTGGATCTGTACTTTGTGGTGCATGCTCATGTTTATGATCTTTTGCATGGTCATGATTTGGGTCTGTACTATGTTCTGCATGATCGTGGTCATGGTCGTGATCATGTTGCTCTTGTGCAAATCCGTTAAAGCTCAACATTAATACTAAAATAGTAATTAGTTTTGCTTTTTTATTTTTTACCACTTCTAGTTTGCGTTTTAAGTCGGCAAAACGAGAATGTTTGGTAAACATGATTGCCATTAACCCGAAGAATAACATAAAATAACCTAAATAGGTGATATTAGTTCCCCAGAAATCGTGGTTTACAGATAATACTGTTCCTTTTTCGTCTGGATCAAATGAAGATTGAAAGAAGCGGAATCCTCTGTAATCTAATACGTGGTTCATATAAATTCTGGCATCAAATGTTTTACTTGAATCTATAACGGTAACTTTGCTTTCGAACGAAGAATAACTTTTCTCGGTTCCTGGATATTTCTGAGCAATAAAATCATTCAGTTTAACCTTAAATGGCAATACGTAAGCTTTACTTCCGTAGAAGAATGTATAATCGATATTTCCGATTTTAACTGTTTTAAAGTCTCCTATTTTACCTTTAGACCCTAATAAGGTTACTTCTTTTTCTTGTCCTTCGGCTGTTAATTTTACAATTAATGCGTCTTCGTGGGTTTTTGCTTTGTAATCATTATTAGATTCGTAAGCAATAACTCCTTTTACGGCTGGATCTGGGAAAACAATTCGGATATCGCCAATGCTGTATAATGAACGCATCATTAATGGCTGTACATTATCTTTGGTTACTTTTCCTTTAAGTTTATCGGCCATACGCATAAAATCTCCTTCAAAAGGGGTTTGTATCGTATAGGTTTCGCCTGTTGTATTAATATTGATAGCTCCGTCTGTAGGTTTATTTAATGCAAACAGAACGTTGTGTATGTTTTGAACTTCTCCGTCTTTAAGAAAATGCTCTTCACGTCCGCCTTCACCAGCTTCTACAAGTTTTAAATATACGATTCCGCTAGGATCTGGTTTTATAACCTCTTTTGCTCCCATGATAAAATCCTTATACTCAACTTCAAATGGAGTTTCGTTGAATTTACCCGAAATACTAAAATCGTTATCGGCAACTGGAGATAATAGTAAGCTTTTCTCGAAAACACGGCGTTTCATCTCGCCTTTGTACTCTCCATCGGCAAAAATGGTAATGAATGTTTTATCTGAATAGATTTGATTTTCGGCAGCGCCTTCGCGTATTGGCATCATTCCTTCGTAACTAATGTAACGTGTTATGAATGCTCCTAAAAGGATAAATATAAAAGCCAAATGCACCATTAAGGTAGCCCATTTTTCTTTTTTGTGTAATTGATATCTTTTTATGTTTCCGAAGAAGTTAATTAAGAAGAAGACCATTATGACCTCAAACCACCATGCATTGTAAATAAAAATTCTAGCGGTATCGGTATTGTATTTACTTTCTATAAAAGTCCCAACTCCCATTGCAATTGCAAATGTTAAAAAAAGGACAGCCATTAATCGTGTAGAAAACAAAAAGGAGAATATTTTTTTATCCATTATTGAGGAATTACATTTTATAAAGTGGCACAAAAGTACTTAAAAATGTTGATTCAGATATTCGTGGATTTGTTAATAATATCCAAAATAAAGTACTCCAACAGTCATTAAAGAACTATTTTTCCTGCAAAAAACACTTTCTGTACGAACTTACTTTGTAACGGGAGTCCTTTAAAAAAAAATGCTAATTTTGCAATATGATTAAAATAACACTAATTGGCTCGGGAAATGTGTCCCAACATTTAATAAATGCTTTCGCAAAAAGTAGTGCGATTGAACTTATTCAGGTGTATTCCAGAACAAAAAAAGTGATATCTCCTCTACTCGATTCTAGCAAAATTGTAACTGATTTGGCTCTTTTAAAAGAAGCCGATTTGTATATTATTGCTGTTTCTGATGATGCTATTTCTACTATTTCAGAGCAATTACCTTTTAAAAACAAACTGGTTGCTCATACATCAGGAACTGCTCCATTACAAGCAATTAATATAAAAAACCGAAGTGGCGTGTTTTATCCTTTACAAACATTTACAAAAAATAAAGAAGTCAATTTTAAGGAGGTTCCCCTTTGTCTGGAAGCAGAAAACAGAACCGATTATTTAGTACTCGAAAAGCTTGCTAAGATCATTTCGAATGCAGTATATCCTATCAATTCTGAACAACGAAAAGCATTGCACGTAGCTGCCGTTTTTGTAAATAATTTCACCAATCACCTATACCAAATCGGACAGGAAATTTGCACGGAACATAGCGTTTCTTTCGAAATCCTTAAGCCTTTAATAGCCGAAACAGCTAATAAAATAAATACACTTTCTCCTATTGATGCTCAAACTGGACCTGCAAAACGTAAAGATGCAACAACAATTAAGGCTCATTTAAGTTATTTATCTGATGAAAATCAAAAAAACATATATACATTACTAACAAAATCTATACAAAATAATGGCAAAAAGTTATAAAGAAATAATGAACGACATCACTACTTTTATTTTTGATGTTGACGGAGTACTTACTGATAGTTCGGTTTTTGTAACCAATGAAGGAGAAATTCTTCGTACGATGAATATTCGTGATGGTTATGCTATGAAAGCGGCTGTAGAAAGTGGGTATAATGTATGTATTATTTCTGGCGGAAGCAATGAAGGCGTACGCGTACGATTACGCAATCTTGGAATTAAAGATATTCATTTAGGGACTCCGGATAAAGTTGAAACGTTTAAAGAATATACTGAATTATATAACATTAATCCTGAGCACGTATTATACATGGGTGATGATATTCCTGATTATCACGTAATGAAATTGGTAGGATTACCTACTTGCCCGCAAGATGCTAGCCCAGAAATAAAAACAATTTGTCGTTATATCTCACACGTAAAAGGAGGAAAAGGTTCTGCACGCGATGTAATAGAACAAGTTATGAAAGTACAAGGGAAATGGATGGAGCATTTTAACGGAAAACACGATTAGAGTCTTAGTATACAGTAACAGTGTTCAGTATCAATCTACAGTGCCTATATTATATATTAAGAATTGAGTTTTACATTATAGACTTCGTAACAAAACCATGTAGTATATAATCTATTATTGTGATTTATGTAGTGTATAATCTAAACACCCATGATTTAAACAATATTGTAACCTTTGAATCTCTTATAAAGACGCACTGCGGTGCGCCTCTACAAAAAACCTTTGAACCTTTGCCACTTAGAACCTTTGTGTCTTTAAGAAAAACCTCAGCACCTTAAAAAAAATGAAATACCTCAAACTCATTCGCTACCAAAACCTATTAATGCTTGCATTTATGCAAATACTATTTCGTTATGGTTTCTTAAAATTGCAAAATATACCGTTGGCATTAGCCGATTGGCAGTATGGTTTATTGGTTTTAAGCACGGTTTTAATAGCGGCAGCCGGATATGTTATAAATAATATTTTTGATCAGGAAACTGACTTAATTAACAAACCAAGCGATGTTGTAGTTGGCAAAAGTATTTCTGAAACTGCTGCTTATAACATATATGTAGCGCTTAATATTACAGGAGTTGCAATTGGATTTTATTTATCTAATGTAATTATGAGACCCGGTTTTGCAACCCTTTTTATTCTAATTGCTGCCAGTCTTTATTTTTACTCTACAACTTTAAAACAAATCATGATTTTGGGCAATGTTGTTGTTGCCTTAGTATTGTCTTTTAGTGTTATAATAATCGGAGTTTTTGATATTTTTCCTGCTACAGACGTGGGCAATAGAGCACAAATGGCGAGTATGTTCTCTATTCTTTTAGATTATGCCATATTTGCTTTTATAATTAATTTTATACGTGAGATTGTAAAAGACATCGAAGATGCAAATGGCGATTATAATCAAGGGATGAAGACATTACCTATTGCAATTGGCACAAGCCGAACTGCCAAAGTAGTTTTTGCGCTTGCAATAATTCCAATCGTTTTATTACTAATTTATATCAATAATTATTTTGTAGCTTATAATCTGTACATCGCTACATTATATGCGTTTGTATTTGTGCTGGCACCACTATTTTACTTTATAGCAAAAATAATCACTGCCAAAACCAATAAAGAGTTTCATCATTTGAGCGCAGTTTTAAAATGGATTTTATTCTTCGGGATTCTGTCTATCTTAATCATCAATCTTAATATTAAATACAATGCTTAAACAAAAATTAAAAAAATATACTTTAATACTGGCTTCGGGCTCACCTAGACGTCAGCAATTTTTTAAAGACCTGGATCTAGATTTCGAAATTAGATTAAAGGATGTAGAAGAAATCTTTCCTCCAGAATTAAAAGGAAGCGAAATTACCGATTACCTGGCTGAACTTAAAGCAGCAGCTTTTGAAGGTGAATTAAAACCAAACGAAATCCTGATTACAAGCGATACAATTGTTTGGCATAATGACAAAGCTTTGGGTAAGCCGAAAGATGAAGAAGATGCATTTAATATATTAAAATCATTATCGAATACAACTCATGATGTAATTACTTCTGTTTGTTTTAGGACCAATGAAAAATCGGTTGTTATAAACGAAACTACAAAGGTTACCTTTACAGTATTGAGCGATGAAGCCATTTTATATTATCTCAAGAACTACAAACCATACGATAAAGCTGGTGCATACGGCATTCAGGAATGGATTGGTTTTGTAGGAGTTGCAAAAGTGGAAGGATCTTATACCAATGTTATGGGGCTTCCTACACACAGAGTTTATGAATATTTAAGTACATTAGATTAAAATATAAAATTATGACAGCTTTTTTTACCGATTACGCCAAAGAAATATTTGCAACAGGAATCCTTATTGTAATAACGGCTGCGGTAAGAGTTACTATTACCCAATTGGTACGCCGATATGCTAAAAAAGAGCATTTCTTGGAGCATCGAACCAATTTGATAATTAAGTACATCCATTTACTAACCAATATCTTGTTTATAATAGGTTTATTTGTGGTTTGGGGTGTTCAAACCGATGATATTTTCCTTACCGTATCTTCTATAGCAACCGTTATTGGGGTGGCAATGTTTGCACAATGGTCTATATTAAGTAATATAACTTCAGGAATTATTTTGTTTTTCTCCTTTCCTTTTAAAATAGGAGATTCAATAAAAATTCATGATAAAGATTTCCCTATCGAAGCCGAAATCGAAGATATAAATGCATTTCACGTAAGTTTAAAAACCAAAGAAGGGGAAAAAATAATCTATCCTAATAATTTGCTTCTGCAAAAAGGAATCTCAATTATACCAGCTCATTTTGAAGATAAAGAGTTTTTTGATTAAAAAGATAACCCTGTAAGTTATATAAGCCCATTTAAGCAAAGACTTTTTAAAACTTATATTTACTTAAATAACTTATATGGTTCAAAAAAAATATTGTTTGCCTAAAAAAAGATAACCATGTAAGTTATATAAGCCCATTTAAGCGAAGACTTTTTAAAACTTATATTTACTTAAATAACTTATATGGTTCAAAAAAAATATTGTTTGCCTAAAAAAAGATAACCATGTAAGTTATATAAGCCCATTTAAGCGAAGACTTTTTAAAACTTATATTTACTTAAATAACTTATATGGTTCAAAAAAAATATTGTTGCTTAAACTCCTTAATGTGGTTTTAAATTTTAATGGGAATTTTATAAGCTGAAAATAAAAAACTAAAACGTAAAAAGACAAATAAAGCATAACATTTGTTTAACTTAGCTTTTATTAGTGGTAATAAAAGCTTTTTAACCTCAACAAATCAGTTATGGAATCAATTAAATTGCCTTTTTATGTAAAACTTGTGTGTGTTTTAATAAGTATAATTTGTATTGGTTTTATATTTGTTATAGGTAAAGACATCATAACATCAGTACTATTAGCCTTTTTATTCTCAGTATTATTACTACCCTTATTTTCATTATTGCATTTAAAGTTACGCTTTCCACATTTTTTAGCATCTATAGTTACAGTTCTTATTTTTGTACTTGTAATAATAGGGATACTCACATTTATCTCGTATCAGATTAGTGATATTGCCAATGATTTTTCTATAATTAAGAAAAATGCAATTGCCGTTTTTAATGATTTGCAGAATTTTATAAAAGCAAATTTTAATATCAGTAATGGAGAACAAAAAAAATATATTGAAAACGTTACTTCTGATTCTGTAAAAAATGGAGGAGAAAAACTAGGAACAGCATTAGGATCTCTTTCAGATGTTCTTTTGGATTGTACCATAATACCTATTTTTATCTTTTTGTTTCTTTTATATAAAAAACACTTTACCCTTTTCTTGGCTAAATTGTTTAAGAAAGAACATCATACTAAACTAAAAGAGATATTAACTCAGATAAAAGTATCGATAAACAATTATATTGTAGGTCTTATTATAGAAATGATTGTAGTGGCTGTATTAACAAGCTTAGGTCTTTATATTATTGGGGTAAAATATTTTGTTTTATTAGGCCTTATAACTGGAATTTTAAACATGATTCCGTACATAGGGATTTTTATTGCAGGTGTATTAACCGTTTTAGCATCACTTACAGGAACTCCCGAAATTTCTATAATTCTGGGAATTCTGATAGTAAATATAATTGTTCAGCTAATAGATAATAACGTACTTGTACCATTAATTATAAATACCAAGGTCGAAATAAATGCGCTATTCTCCATCATCGGAATTATTGTTGGTGGCGGAGTTGCAGGAATATCAGGAATGTTTCTGGCAATACCTTTACTGGCTATTCTCAAAATAATTTTTGACAGGATAGAATCTTTAGAACCTTGGGGATATTTAATAGGGAATGATTTGCCGAAAAAATTTAGTTGGAAAATAAAGAAAACAAAATTAAAAGAATAGAATGCCGTTTTATATACTATTTAAAATGAATTCATAAAAATTACCTAACTTGATAATAAAACTATTTCAATATAAAACATACCTATTACTCATCCTAGTATGTTTTTGCTATACTAGTTCTTTTTCGCAGGTAAATGAGCCTAAAAAAGATAGTACCGAAATGTATTCTAAGCTTAAATCATATACCAAGAAACATAAGTTCACTAATTTCTTTCACCGGTTTGTTTTTAGAACTACACGTCCAAAAAAAAATCAGGAAATAATTCAAAAAGTAGATACTACCAATTATGATGGAAAAATTATACGCAAAATTACCATTGTAACCCTAGATCCTTTTGGATATTCTGAGAGTGACTCAACAGTTACACCTAGAAATTGGGGAGAAAGAACCGGAAATAGGCTTCATCTAAAAACAAAACAATTCGCAATACGTAATTTATTATTATTCAAAAAAAATACGCCTTACGATGCCTACAAAGTACAGGAATCGGAGCGTATCATCCGATCTCAAAAATATATTAATACTGTAAGTATTTCAGAGCAATTAACCAGCGTACAATCTGATTCGGTAGATGTTACGATTCGAGTTCTGGATTCCTGGAGTTACATCCCTAAGTTCTCTATTTCTAGTAATCAGGTAGGTGTGGGAATAAAAGATAAAAACTTCTTCGGGACCGGTCAGCAATTAGAATATAAGTTTACAAACCGTTTTAGTGATGGAAAAAATGCCAATGATTTTACCTATACCGTTCCTAATATTAAAAATACCTTTATTAATGTAACGGCCAAGTATAATAACGATTTAGATAACAATTATAATAAAAGTATTGCCATAGAGCGCCCTTTTTACTCCCCTTTAACAAGATGGGCAGGCGGATTGTATATTGGTCAGCAATTTAGAAGAGACTCCTTACAAGGTCCTGATCTTAAGTACAGCTTTCAGAATTTCAAATACAATACGCAAGATGGATGGTTAGGAAAAGCATTTCCTATTTTTAAAGAAAAAGAAAGAAAAACCAACTTAATTATCTCAGGGCGTATCTTAAATGTAGACTATATAGAATCTCCCGAGCCACAATACGACCCTATTAGTTTTTATTCGGACGAAAAATTATTGCTTACTGGAATCGGAATCAACACCCGAGAGTTTGTTAAAGACAATTATATATTTAGAAATGGGGCTACCGAAGATGTCGCCACAGGAAGAATCTTTGGGATAACAGCCGGATATCAATATAAAAATACATTTTGGCGTCCTTATATAGGCGCTCAGGCATCATTTGGAAATTATCATAAATGGGGATTCTTTAGTGCCGATTTTGAATTTGGGACTTTCTTTCATCAATCTAAAACATACCAAAGTGCATTTGCTTTTGAAGCCAATTATTTTACAAACCTAGTAAAAATAGGGAACTGGAAACTAAGACAGTTTGTAAAACCTGCATTAGTTATTGGTGCTAATCGAGAAAATACTGTCGGTGACCAACTTAATATTAATGGAAATAATGGTCTGCAAGGTTTTAACAGTCCAATATATGGCACTAGCAAAATGGTATTGTCATTACAAACCCAAACCTATGCGCCACATGCAGTAGTAGGTTTTCGTGTGAATCCCTTTTTTAATTATACCGCTGCAGTATTAGGAAGTACTGGCGATGCAATGATGAGAAATAAAGTATATTCTAAAATAACTCTGGGATTACTAATAAGTAATGACTATTTAGTTTTTAGTTCCTTTCAGTTATCTATTTCTTACTACCCAACAATTCCTTTTGAAGGCGATAATGTTTTTAAAACAAACACATTTGAAACCACCGATTTTGGATTACAAAATTTTGAATTAGCTAAACCAAGATTAGTCGAGTATAGATAGGCACAGAACATTCCCTCATTTTATTTTATTTTTCAGAAAAAAACTAAAAATAAAAACCAACCTAACACTTTATATATCAGCGCTTTTATTTTTAAATAAATAAATATTGTCTTTTTTTATCATTTTAAAAACTTTTTGTGGCACAACTTTTGGATTTCACAAATCAGATATCGAAATAGTCAAACATTTCAATATTGAAATTAAGAATCCAAAACCCCAGAAAAAATGAAAACACTAAAAATTATTACTTTCGGAATATTTCTATTTATTTCAAGTACCATGCATTCTCAAGTTTCGATAAACGTAAACATAGGCTCACCGCCACAATGGGGACCAGTTGGATATGCTGAAACAGAATATTATTATTTACCAGACGTTGAGGCTTATTATGACGTTCGTGCCACACAGTTTATTTATTTTGGTGGAGGAAGATGGATTAGATCAACCAGTTTGCCAAGACAATATAGAAATTATGATTTGTACGGAGGATACAAAGTAGTTTTAAATGATTATCACGGTAGAACTCCGTATGCTTATTTTGACAGACATAGAGTTCAATATTGCAAAGGGTATCGTGGTAAACCACAAAGAACATACGGTTATTATAAAAAAGATCGTAATGATTACTACAAAAAAGACAAACACAATCGTCATGACAGACATGACCGTGATGACGACCATGATGATGATGATGACCACGGTAGAGGACATGGTCGTGGACACGGAAGACACTAAACAATATTTCGCAATTAAAAGAGAGTGCCAAGATATGGCGCTCTCTTTTTTTTAACAAATACTTTAACATCTTTACATGTCATTAACAATTACCAGTTTCTATTATTACTATTTTTGAAAACAATCTTAAAAAATTAAATAATTCTCAGATGCACCGACTCCTTCTAAAGATTATCCTTTTAGTTCTTATTAGCTTACAAGCTGCTTTTGCCCAAAAACCACAAAAACCAAATTCGGTTGAAATTTACAATCAGATAAAAAAAGTAAATTTCTTGGGCTCGGTACTTTATATAGCTGCACATCCAGATGATGAAAACACAAGATTAATTTCTTATTTATCTAATGAAGTAAATGCAAGAACTGGCTACTTATCTTTAACCCGAGGCGATGGTGGTCAAAATTTAATAGGACCACAATTAAGAGAATTATTAGGAGTAATTAGAACGCAAGAACTTATCGAAGCCAGAAAAGTTGATGGTAGCGAACAGTTTTTCTCACGTGCCAATGATTTTGGTTACTCAAAAACACCAGATGAAACATTAACTCTTTGGGATAAACAAAAAGTACTTGCCGATATCATATGGACAGTTCGTAAGTTTCAACCCGATGTAATCATTAATCGTTTTGATCATCGCACACCCGGTACAACACATGGTCATCATACCTCATCGGCAATGTTAAGCGTTGAGAGCTTTGATCTGGCCAATAATCCTAGCATATATCCCGAACAATTAAAATATGTAACGCCATGGCAACCTAAGCGCCAATTCTTTAATACTTCTTGGTGGTTTTACGGCAGTCAGGAAAAATTTGAAGCAGCCAATAAATCTAAATTTACAACATTAGAAACTGGGGTTTATTATCCCGGAATAGGAAAATCTAATCAGGAAATTGCAGCCTTGAGCCGCAGTCGTCATCAATCACAAGGTTTTGGTGCAACTGGAAGCCGTGGTCAGGATACCGAATATCTGGAACTTATTAACGGAGATACACCAAAAGACCCATCTAATATTTTTGACGGAATCGATACTACTTGGAACCGTATTAAAGGAGGAAAACCTATTGGAGAACTAATCAATACAATCCTGACACAATACAATTTTAATAATCCATCGGCAAGCATACCCGATTTGGTAAAAGCCTACACAATGATTCAGTCATTAAATGAAAATCATTGGAAAGCATTAAAATCTGAAGAAATCAAAAAAATAATAGCAGCCTGTTCTGGTTTATACCTTGAAGCAGTTGCACAACAGCAAGAAACAACACAAGGAAGCACTGTAAGCCTAAAACTAGAAGCTATTAATCGTACTTCGGTTCCTATGCAATTAGTAAGCATAACAACATTGCCTGACCAAAAAACAACACCTCAAAACATTGATTTAACTAATAATAAAGATCAAAAAATCAATTTAAAAACTCAATTACCAACTACAATTCCTTACACACAACCGTATTGGTTAGCCGAAAAAGCAACTATAGGAATGTACACCGTTTCTAATCAGGAAAACATAGGCGTTCCAGATATTATTCGTGATGTAAAAGTTATTTTTAATATTAAAATAAACAATGTTGAAATTCCGTTTGAGCGTACCGTAGTTTATAAATATAATGACGATGTAAAAGGCGAAATGTATGATTTCTTGGATATCGTTCCCGAAGTTACAACCACAATTCTAGAAAAAGTATTACTATTTAAAGATACTCAGACCAAAACAGTTGCTGTAAAAATAAAAGCAGGAAAAGATGGTGTAAGCGGTAATTTACAATTAGAATTACCAAAAAGCTGGATAATTTCTCCGAAACAAATTCCGTTTATCCTAGCCAAAAAAGGAATAGAACAAATTGTTTATTTTGAGGTAACACCGCCAGTAAACCCAGAAAACGCAACAGTAAAAAGCGTAGCAATTGTAGGCAATAAACGTTACGATAAAGACCAAACCATCATCGACTACAGTCATATCACCAAACAGCAGGTTTTATCCCCAGCAGAAGCCAAATGCATCCGATTTGACCTAAAAACAACAGGAGATTCAATTGCCTATATCATGGGCGCAGGCGATGAAGTTCCTAATAGTCTGGCACAAATGGGGTATAAAGTAACCATCTTAAAACCCGAAGAAATTACACCAACAAGACTAGATAATTTTGATGTCGTAATAACAGGAATCCGTGCTTACAACACCATTCAGGCACTTGCTAATAAACAAGTTGTATTATTTGACTTTGTCAAAAACGGAAAAACAATGATAGTACAATACAATACAGCAGGCGATCTTGTAACCGATACTATTGCGCCATATCCTCTAAAAATTTCCTCAGATAGAGTAACCGAAGAAAATGCCGAAGTTACATTTCTGGCACCAAATCATCCTGTTTTAAGTACACCTAATAAAATTACTTCCAAAGATTTTGAAGGCTGGAAACAAGAACAAGGATTGTATTATCCAAGTGAATACGACAAAGCCTTCACTCCTATCCTATCCTCCCATGACAAAGGAGAATCGGCTAAAAAGGGCGCATTATTAGTCGCCCCATACGGAAAAGGATATTATATTTACACCGGTTTAAGCTTCTTTAGAGAATTACCCGAAGGAGTTCCCGGAGCCTATCGATTATTATCAAATATAATCTCATTAAAACAACCAGTACAAATCCCAAATAAAGAAATTAAGAATTAAAAGCTTTAATATGGCAACGAAAAAAATAAAAACATGGAAAAAAAGCTACACCTATGTGCTTGTAGCCAACGCCATCTATATTCTGATTTTTTATTTAATAATGCACTTATACTCATAACATATGCAACTATTTGATTGGATTGTACTCATAGTTACACTTTTATTTATTGTTGGTTACGGCTCTTGGAAAACCAAAGGAAGCAAAAATGTCGAAGATTTTATTCTAGGCAATAACGAAACTCCTTGGTACACCGTAGGACTTTCGGTAATGGCAACACAAGCAAGCGCCATTACCTTTTTATCAACTCCGGGACAAGCATATCATGACGGAATGGGTTTTGTGCAATTCTATTTTGGATTACCAATTGCTATGATAGTCATTTGCGTAACCTTTATCCCTTTATATCACAAATTCAAAGTATTTACAGCCTATGAATTCTTAGAGAAACGATTCGACTTAAAAACCCGATCACTTGCAGCAATACTATTCTTAGTTCAGCGAGGTTTAGGAACAGGACTTACCATATATGCACCAGCAATTATCCTATCAGCACTTTTAGGCTGGAATCTAACTTTAATGAATGTCATGATCGGATTACTGGTAATTATCTACACCTTCTCAGGCGGTACAAAAGCAGTAAACGTAACTCAAAAACAGCAAATGTTTGTCATCATGTCGGGGATGTTCATTACCTTCTTCCTGATATTACATTACCTGCCAAACGATATGACATTTACCAATGCCATGCATATTGCTGGAGCAAATGATAAGATGAATATCGTAGATTTCTCTTTTAACCCAGAAGAAAAATATACTTTTTGGAGCGGAATCACAGGAGGTTTTTTCCTTGCCCTTGCCTATTTCGGAACCGACCAATCGCAAGTAGGACGGTACTTATCGGGTAAATCAGTAAAAGAAAGCCAGATGGGATTAATCATGAACGGACTTTTAAAAGTTCCTATGCAATTCTTTATTCTTTTAACCGGAATAATGGTATTTGTATTTTTTCAGTTCAATCCAGTTCCTTTAAATTTTAATCCAAATAACAAAGTCATAATCGAGAAATCGGCGTATAAAGACGAATATCATGCGCTCGAGAAAAAACTCAACGTACTTTCTGAAGATAAAAAAGTAATCAATTTATTATACATCGATCAGTTAAATCAGGATTACGACAATCCGATTCTACGCAAAGAACTGGTAACATTATCTAATAAAGAAAGAGATTTGCGTGAGCGAGCCAAAGAAATCATTATAAAAGCCGACAGTAATAGTGAAACCAACGACAAAGATTATGTATTCTTCCACTTTATCCTGCACTATTTACCAAAAGGATTAATCGGGTTGTTATTGGCAGTAATCCTTTCGGCAGCCATGTCATCTACCGCTTCTGGACTAAATGCATTGGCATCGACCACAGCAATCGACATTTACAAACGTAACCTTAAAACCGAAAAATCAGATAAGCACTATCTATACGCAACCAAGTTTTTTACTCTATTCTGGGGGATTATCGCTATCCTTTTTGCTTGTGTAGGAACCTTATTTGAGAATTTAATACAATTAGTAAATATCATCGGATCCATATTTTACGGAACCGTTTTAGGAATATTCCTGGTTGGTTTTTATATCAAACACGTACAGTCTAAGGCCGTTTTTTATAGCGCACTTATTAGCCAGATCACCATATTTATCATCTTTTATTACTCAATCTGGATTTATCCAAGCGGGCAAGAAAAATTAGGTTATTTATGGCTCAACTTTATCGGAGCAATATTAACCATATTCCTTTCCTTACTAATGCAACTTACAATCTTTAGAAAACAAAAAGCCATAGTAGCTTAACATAAATCACATTTAGTATAAAAATGCTGTAAGACTTAGTTTTACAGCATTTTTTTTTTGGAGCTATTTCCTGCTGTACACTATATCTTTTATGGCAAACCCTGCCATAAAAGGATGCCGTTCCCATCAGGGCTAAAACCTAAAAATCATACTTCTATTTTTCGCTTTAAGAAAATACCTTATTATATCATTCTTATAATTTATTTGGGTTACAGCCAAACAGCCTTAAACATATTTTTACCTCAACCTTACAGTCAATCAACTGTACCTAAAGTAATTATTATGCAAATAGAAAAAAAGGTAACCGAATTACTGACGCAAAAATACACTTCAGAAATAGCTGTTTTTGCTAGTAATCGAGATATTAGACGCAAATGCATTCTCGATACCGATAATGGTACTTTATTTACAGTATCAGATAATGCTATATACAGTTATAGAGATAAAGACCAAAACTATTGGGTAACAGTTCCCAAATCTTTCATTATCAATCAAACCGTTCACTATCCAGTGGTTGGAGATGAGTTTACGCTTAAAAATGGCGTTAAATATTATTTTACTACCAAAGAAGCAGTTATAGCAATTGCAACAACCTATTTTGAAAAGTTTACAGACAACAATTACGGAATAAAAAAGAAATTCAGTTATCTTATTTTCCTGGACGAAAGTTGCACAAGTAAATACTATGCCGAATTCAAGCGTTTTAAATCAAAAACACACGAGAAAATAGAAGCCTATTTGTCATATAATTAAATAATTATTTTGATTACTCTATGAACTCTCCTAACTTCGTAGCAAACACGATACATTAATAAGTCATAACCATTAAGTAACTCGAAAAATAATTAATCGATGGAAAAAAAGACAACATCAGAAAGAAAATTGCTCTTTATTTCCGCAATTGTAGGTATTATATTTTCGTTTCCATTAACGGGGTTTATTTATGGTTTTTCTGTTTGCAAAGATTGTGGCGAAGGAATAAGTGAGATATTTGGTAGAATATTCATTGGTCTTGTAGAAGCAATTCTTACTACAATTACATTAGGCGCGCCATGGGATAATGTAGGAGGAACAACTAGTACCAATCTTAGATTTTATGTGTTTTTAACCGCTTTAATTATCACCTTATTA